>DATNJE010000070.1:0-11381 GCA_035604095.1 Terriglobales bacterium | reverse complement strand
CCAGACGATCAGGATGATCACCATGACGGTGGTGACCCGCATGATGAACATCGCCTTCCCGCTGGTCTCGTGGATGCCCTGCCGGTTCTTCCACCAGAAGTACAAGACCACCAGCACACCGCAGCCGGCGGCAAAGTAGTTTTCATTGAAGGCGACGGGATGTCCGATGTACTTGGCGATCTCCCCCACAAAGCCGGCCAGGTACTGGCCGGCGGAGACGGCGCTGATTGGCCCGGTCAGCACGTAATCGAACAGCAGCGCGGAGACCGACAACTTGGCCAGTGTGGAGCCCATGGCTTCCTTCACCACGCGGTACACCCCGCCGCGCACGAACATGCTGCTGGACTCGATGTACACGGCGCGCACCGCGTAGCTGAACAGCATGACGCCCAGAACGAACCAGGGCGCGCCCTTGCCAATGACGTTCTCGGTATCGCCGCCGACGTAATAGGCGGAGGAGGCCAGGTCGGAAAGCACGATCGCCGACGCCCGCCAGAAGGAGATGAACGTCAGCATCACCGTGGTGGCCACGAACACCGGCACCGCAGGTTTCAGGCGGTCGAGCGCGGAACTCGAGGGCGAAGACATACTTGGGCGCAAACGCTGGATTCTACTCTGAGTGCGGGCTTCCGTCAGTTCCCAAACTGAACCGGCAATGCGAACCGGGAATCTACACCGCGGCCGGCACCGGCGTTTCGCTCGGCGCCGGAGGCAGCGGCGCCGGAACCAGGATGCGGAGCTTCTCTCCCAGGTGGTCAAAGTGCGCCAGCCAGATACGGCCTGCATCGTCGTCGCGCGCCTGAAACTCAGGACGCACCTGCTGCAGCATCTGGTAGTAGCGGTTTTGCACCTCCCAGAGATCGACCTCGAAGGGCAGGCTGCGAACCAGATCGACAATCGCTTCCAGTCTCTCCAGGGGCTCCAGTTCGGCGGGGCCAGCCTGTAACCGCTGGATCATCCGCTCCAGGCTGTGGCGCAGAGCATAGCTGAGCCCGGCGCTGTCGAGCGTCACGCGTTCCCGCTGTGCGGCGTCGAGCAAAGTGCGGATTCGTACCAGGTCGAAGCGTTCTTCCTCGAAGGCGCGCCGCAGGCTGGCATTCAGCACGAACTCAGCGGTCATGTGCAGCACCCTGGGAGGCGGCGTTCCCAGCTCGCCTAGGAAGCGCATTAAGGGTGCGTGCTGCTCGTAGAGCTGGCGGAAGCTGCTTTCGGCGTCGCCCAGGGTGGAATCGAGGATGATGGAGATGACGCGCCGCTGCTCGTCGCGGAACAGCGACTTCAGCGAGTAGGTCACACCCACAAACTGGCGGTCGAGGGCGCGCAGCGCGCCGGGGATATCGGCGGAAAGGAAAGTCTCGCCGACTTCGCGCACCAGCGAATCATAGTCTTCCTGGCCACGGAAATAGCGCGTACCGGCGTTCAGGTTGTGGTCGCCCAGGTGCAATGCCCCGAAGGTGAGATGAGCGCATTCCTGGGTCACGCGCGAACACACCCGCCCGTGTCCCACCGCCAGGCGCGCCCTTCCCGACTCGAGGATGCGGTGGTCCTCGCGGTCCACGGTGTAGCAGTACACCGAGGAATGCTCGCCATAGGGATCGAACAGCGAGCTGATGACGTAATGGGCACCGACTTTGAGCAGGTCGAGCGCCGCCGGCTTCACCCACTTGCGGTACAGGTCGGCGCCAGTGCCGTACTGGGAAATGTTACTGGCAGCCAGCGCCAGCTTTTCGAGGAAGTGTTCTTCGATGTGGTCGCCAAACAACTCCTGCGCGAGCTGCACCGCGCGGGCGGCGTACATGATTACCTGCACCGTCTCGATCCCGGAAAGCTCGTCGAAGAACCACCCGCAACTGGTGTACATCAGCATGGCGTGGCGTTGGAGTTCCATCAGCTTAAGGATCGCGACCCTCTCGTCGCTGGGGATGGAACCGGGCCGCTGGGCCGCGCGCGCATGCTTCTCCAGAAATCGTTCCTGGGTTTCGGGGGTGCGGTCGAGCAACACCTCGACGTAGTCATTGCGAGCCAGCCACGGGGCCTCCAGCAGGGTGGCGGCTTTGCGCTCGAACCTGGGGGTTAGCTCGTTGCGGAGCCAGTCCAGCGCCTGGCGCAAGGGAGCGCGCCACTGCTGGTTCCAGCCCGGGCGGCCCCCAGAGGAGCAGCCGCAATCGGCCCGCCAGCGCTCAATGCCGTGGATGCAGCTCCACGAACTCTTCTCCACGATCTCGACTTCGTGGGTCGGGGGGTGCTGCTCCAGGAACTCGCCGTAATTGGTGATCTTCGCCAGCTTTTGTGTTTCGATGTGGTCGAGCGCATAGGCCAGCGCCATTTCGCCGTACTTGTGGTGGTGGCCGTAGGTCTCGCCGTCGGTGGCGATATGCATGAGCTGGGGCCAGGTGCGTGCGTCGGAGAAGCCGCTCAGCAGCCGCTGTACGAAGCGCCCGCCGTTATCGAGCAGGCCCTCGAAGGCCACCGCCTGGGAGACGGGGCCGTCGTAGAAGAACAGCGTGATCACCCGCCGCGAGGGAAGCCGCAGGCGGTAGGCGCGCGAAGGATCGATGACTCCCTGGACATTTTTCCAGACGCGGCTGCCGATCTTGCGGGCGCGGCGCGACTGTCCCTGCGCCAGCACCGTAAAGCGGATGCCCAGATGGGTCATCACCTCGAGCGTTTCCGTGTCCACGGCCGTCTCCGGCAGCCACATGCCCTCCGGCTGCCGGCGGAACCTGCGCTCGAAGTCGCGGATGCCCCACAGCACCTGCGTATACTTGTCCGCGCGGTTGGCCAGCGGCAGGATCATGTGGTTGTACGCCTGGGCGATGGCGTTGCCGTGGCCGGAAAAGTGCGCCTGGCTCTCCCGGTCGGCATCGAGGATCTTCTGGTAGGCGCCGGGCGAGTTTTCCTCCAGCCAGGAGAGCAGCGTGGGGCCGAAGTTGAAGCTGATGCGCGCGTAGTTGTTGACGATCTTGGTGATGCGGTTGGAGCCGTCGAGCAGGCGCGAGGCCGCGTTGGGCGCGTAACACTCCGCAGTGATGCGCTGGTTCCAGTCGTGATACGGATAGGCCGAGTCCTGCAGTTCCACGGCCTCAAGCCACGGATTCTCCCGCGGCGGTTGGTAGAAGTGAGAATGAATACAGAGATAGCGGTCCATCTTCTGGTTCCACCATATGATGTGAGTCTCAGGCGGGCAAGAGGAAAAAACTGATTCATTGAGCCATTGAAATCAATGGCTCATGCGCGAGAGGAGACGAGCGTGATCATCCTGTGGGCGATTCTTACGGGACTCGGTGTTGGCGTTTTGTCGGGTTTGGTGGGCATTGCAGGTGGGGCCGTCCTGGTGCCCATCCTCTTCTACGGCTTCAAGATGAACCAGCACGTGGCCCAGGGCACCACCCTGGCGGTGCTGCTTCCGCCCACGGGCCTGTTGGCGTTCCTGAAGTACTACAAAGCAGGAAACGCCGACCTGAAGATCGGCCTGCTGCTCGCGCTCGGGCTGTTTTTGGGCGGCTACTTCGGCGGGATTTGGGCGCAGAAGATACCAGACCTGGTGCTGCGCCGGATTTTTGCCGTTATCCTGGCGGCCACCGCGCTCAAGATGTTCTTCCAGAAATAAGAGAGTAGCGAGTTGCGTCTCTACAGGATGGCTTCCAGCGCAGGCTTGAGTTCGGAGTGGCGGAAGCGGAAACCGCTGGCCACGAGTTTCCCGGAATCTACGCGCTGGCTGCCCAATAGCAGCGCCTCGCCCATCTCGCCGAACATCAGCCGGACCATGAATGCGGGGAGTGGGAAAATCGTCGGCCGGTGCAGCACCTGGCCCAGCGTGCGGGTGAATCGGGCATTGCTTACCGGATTGGGCGCCACGGTGTTCACCGGACCACGCAGCGATTCGGTGGCTAGAGCGTGCAGAATGGCGCCGACTATGTCGTCGAGCGTGATCCAGCTCATCCACTGGTTGCCGCTGCCGATGCGCCCGCCGGCGCCCATGCGGAACGGAGTCAGCATTCGCCCCAGCGCGCCGCCGCGCGGGCTGAGCACGACGCCGATCCTGAGCGACACAACGCGTATGCCGGCCCGGGTGGCGGGCTCAGTTGCTGCTTCCCATTGCTGGCTGACCCCGGAGAGGAAGTCGGAGCCCGGCGCGCTCTCTTCGCGCAAGACCTCATCGCCGCGATCGCCATAGATCCCGATCGCCGAGGCGCACACCATGACCTTGGGCGGCCGGCCAGTCAGTTCCAGAGCCGTAGCCAGCGTGCTGGTCCCCTGCACCCGGCTGTCGCGGATGGCCGCCTTCTTCGCTGCGGTCCAGCGCCCGGCGATGCTTTCCCCCGCGAGGTGGACCACCGCATCGAAGCCCTCGGGTAGGCTTTTTGCGGGATCCAATCGGATCTCATTCGCTGCCGGAGTGCGGCGGACCAGCCGGACAACCGAGTGTCCGGCGCCCTCGATCGCCGTCACCAGCGCCGAGCCCACCAGTCCCGACGAACCACTCACCAGAACCTGCATCGCCGCGATTGTACTCCCGGGTTTCGGCAAGCTTCTAAGTCTTGTCTGGCCAGTCATATCCAAGGGTGAAGCCGGCGCTCCCTGATGAGGTTACGGCCCTTTTGGGCAGGTTGGGTTCTTGCGCGCTGCGGTTATAATCAACTATGGGGAGTTCCCGCCACAGGGTGTCGAGTTCACAGGCCGATTCGGGGCCTGCGTGTAGTTCCCCCAACTCGATCTTTCCTCACAACGGGCTGGCATGGCGACGCTGAAGCAGCAATTCGCGACCAATGTCCTCACCGTCACGAAGTTCCGTGACCTGCTGAAGACGGTCCGCGCCAACCGGCCGAACGACGACCTGGATGTCATCCGCCGGGCCTACGATCTTTCGCAGAAGTATCACGCCGGGCAGAACCGGGAATCGGGTGAGCCCTATCTCAGCCATCCGCTGGAGGTGGCCCTGGTGCTGGCCGACATGAAGCTGGACTCGACTTCCATCGCCGCCGGCCTGCTGCACGATCTGGTCGAGGACACTTCCGTCACCATCGTGGACATCCGCAAGGAATTCGGCGAGCAGGTAGCGCAAATCGTCGAAGGCGTCACCAAGATCTCCAAGATCGACTTTGCCACCCGCGAGGAGCGCCAGGCGGAGAACGTCCGCAAGATGGTGCTGGCCATGGTGGATGACATCCGCGTGGTGCTGATCAAGCTGGCCGATCGGCTGCACAACATGCGGACGCTGAAGGCGCTTCCGCCCGAACGCCAGGAACGCATTGCCCGCGAGACCCTGGAAATCTACGCTCCCATCGCCCATCGGCTGGGCATGGGCAAGGTGCGCGGCGAACTGGAAGACCTGGCCTTCCAGTACGTGGACCCGATCGCGTTTCAGCAGGTGCATGACGCCGTCGAAGCGCGGCGCAAGAAGGGCGAGCAGTTCCTGGAGCAGATCGAGGGCGTGCTGCGGGAAAAGCTGGCGGAGAACGGCATCGAAGCCCGGGTGGAAAGCCGCATCAAGCGGCTGTTCAGCGTGTGGCAGAAACTGCAGCGGCAGCACATTGCCGTGGATCAGGTATATGACCTGCTGGCCATCCGCATCATTACGAATTCGGTGAAGGACTGTTACGGCGCCCTGGGCGCGATCCACAACTTCTGGCGGCCGGTGCCGGGACGTATCAAGGATTTCATCGCCATGCCGCGGCCCAACCTCTATCAGTCGCTGCATACCACGGTCATCGCCGAGAACGGCACTCCTTTCGAAGTGCAGATCCGCACCGAAGAGATGCACAAGATGGCCGAGGAAGGCATTGCCGCCCACTGGAAGTACAAGGACGGCGCGCCGGTCACGGCCAAGGACGAAGAGCGGCTGGCCTGGCTGCGGCAGGTGGTGGAGTGGCAGCGCGACGTCACCGATCCCAACGAGTTCCTCTCCGCCCTCAAGATCGACCTCTACCCGGAAGAGGTCTATACCTTCACCCCCAAAGGCAAAGTGGTGATTCTTCCACGCGAGTCCACGCCCGTGGACTTCGCCTACACCATCCACACCGAAGTCGGGCACACCTGCACCGGGGCGCGGGTCAATGGGCGCATTGTGCCGCTGCGCTACAAGCTGCACAACGGCGAAATCGTGGAGATCATGACCCAGCCCGGGCACAAGCCCAGCCGGGACTGGCTGACTTTCGTGAAGGCGCCGCGGGCGCGGCAGAAGATCCGGCACTGGCTCAATATCCACCAGCGCGAGCGCGCGCTCGAGATCGGCCGCAAGCTGATTGAGAAGGAAGCGCGCAAGTACCGCGTCTCGCTGAAGGATGTCTCCGACGAGGCTTACCAGCGCGTGGCCCAGGAGTATGGCGTCACCCGGGCCGACGACCTGGTGGCCGGCATCGGCTTCGGCAAGTTCTCGGCGCGGCAGGTGCTGGGCAAGCTCTCGCCGACCGAGACCGCGGTCCCGGCGCAGGACGAGAAGCCGGGCTTCGGCAGCGTGGTGCGCCGGGTGTTCGGCGGCGATAGCGGCACGCTCCAGGTCAAAGGCCAGGATGATCTGCTCATCTACCGCGCGCGATGTTGCAATCCCATCCGCGGCGAAGAGATCGTGGGATACGTTACCCGCGGCAAGGGCGTGGCAGTGCACGCCCGGAACTGTCCCAACGTCGTCAACTTGCTCTATGACGTGGAACGGCAGATCGCGGTGGAGTGGGGCAAGGAGAGCAAAGACGGCGGCAGCGGCGGCTATCCGGTGAAGCTGACCGTGTTCTGCGACGACCGCGCCGGCATGCTCAAGCAGATCACCACCATCATCAGCGACGACAACATTAACATCCGCAACGTCGAAGCCCGCACCGGCGACGGCCACGCCACCATCGACGTGATCATCGACATTGCCGATATGAAGCACCTGCAGCGCATCGTCGGCGGCATCCGCAAGCTGGCCGGCATCCGCGACGTGCAGCGCGTGCAAAAGCTGTAAGGACCTTTCGCCGCGGATTCACGCGGATCAACACCAACTGAAAACCGCCGAGGACGCAGAGGACGCCAAGGGAATTGAATCATTGTGCCGGATTTGCGTGGTCTTAGGCTTAATAACTCAATTTCTCTGCGTCCTTGGCGTCCTCTGCGGTTTTCATTTTCCAGCAATCCGCGTTAATCTGCGGCGTTCCTTCAGGAGGTTTCCATGCGCGAAGTCATCGCGACAAAAGATGCGCCGCAGGCCATCGGCCCTTATTCGCAGGCGATCAAGGCAGGAGGGCTCGTGTTCTGTTCAGGGCAGATCGCGCTTGACCCGGCGTCGGGCACGATCGTCGGCAGCGACGTAGCCCAGCAGACCGAGCGTGTGCTGCGCAACCTCGCAGCCGTGCTGGCCGCCGCCGGCAGCGGGCTCGACCGCGTCGTCAAGACCACGGTGTTCCTGAAGAATATGGGCGATTTTGCGGCCATGAACGAGGTCTATGGCGGCCATTTCATGACGGCGCCGCCGGCTCGCTCCACGGTCGAGGCCGCCCGGCTGCCCAAGGATGTGCTGGTGGAGATCGACGTCATCGCGCTGGCGTGAACTTCATTTCGCCGCGGATCGACGCGGATTGAAATCAAAACCGCAGAGGACGCCGAGGACGCGGAGAATTTGATTCTCATTTCCCGAATGAGAAAGATTCAATTCCTCGACGCCCTCTGCGTCTCGGCGGTTTTCAGTTTTGATCCGTGTTCATCCGCGTGAATCCGCGGCGAAGAAGTTAAGCCTTTGCCACTTTTCCGCTGCGGATGCAGGAGGTGCAAACGCGCAGCTTGCGCGTGCCGCCGTTGACGCGGGCGTGCACCGGGCGCAGATTGACGTTCCAGCGCCGCTTGCTCACATTGTGAGCGTGACTGATGTTGTTCCCCGATCGCGGCCCCTTGCCGCACACATCGCAAACTCTTGCCATGACTGCTCCAGTCGCTTCTTTGCTATTCGTGCAAAACACTGATTTTACAGGAGCCGCGGTACTCCCGGCAAACGGCGCGTGTCCCGCCGGTATGCGATACTGAGAAGATGCCTCCCAGCGCGGATCCCAAGTCGGTGGATGTGAACGTCACCACGGGCACGGGGATGGAGATCGAATGGAGGGACGGCCACCGCTCCAGCTACGCGTTCCAGTACCTGCGCGACGCCTGTCCCTGCGCCCTGTGCAACGAGGAGCGCAACAAGAGCGGGCGCAAGCCGGACGAGGCGCCGGGACAGGCGCCGGGCGGGCTGCCCATGTTCAAGCCGGCGGTGCGTCCCACCCAGACGGAAGCCGTGGGCCGCTACGCCATACGCTTCACCTGGAACGACGGCCACCAGCACGGCATCTACTCCTGGGATTACCTGCGGGAGATGTGCCCGTGTGCGGAGTGCAAAACTGCCCGCGCTGCGGCGGAAACGACAAAATGAAAACCGCCGAGGACGCAGAGGATTCGTTTATCACCACACAGAGCCAAGAGCCAAAAGCTAAGAGCTAACAGCGACACTGAAGTGCAGGATCTTCTCAATCAATTGAACCCGCAGCAGCGCCTGGCCGTCGAGACCATCGGGGGCCCGCTGCTCATCCTCGCCGGCGCCGGCAGCGGCAAGACGCGTGTCATCACTTTTCGCATCGCCCACCTGATCGAGACGGTGGGCGTGTCGCCGGACGCCATTCTGGCCGTCACCTTCACCAACAAAGCAGCGGCCGAGATGGCCGAGCGCGTGGAGAAACTGGCCGGCGGATCGCTGCTGCGGCAGCCGCTGATCTCGACCTTCCACTCGTTTTGCGTGCGGGTGCTGCGCCGCGACATCGAAGCGCTCAAAGACGGTTTCCGGCGCGACTTCGTCATCTACGACGAG
The DNA here is from genome assembly GCA_035604095.1 of Terriglobales bacterium. Lineage (GTDB taxonomy): Bacteria > Acidobacteriota > Terriglobia > Terriglobales > Acidobacteriaceae > JAHFUA01. Next base: position 2,569 of record DATNJE010000070.1, on the reverse strand, counting down.
GCTGACCAGCAATCGCTGGTGAAGTCAGCGATGAAGCGCCTCGGTCTCGACGACAAGCAGATGAAGCCCAGCGCAGTGCTGTCGCGCATCTCGTGGGCGAAGAACCACATGCGCGATCCCATCGAGGTGTACCAAAGCTCGCCCGACCCCAAGAGCGAGCGCGTCGCCCACATCTACGAGATCTATCGCCAGGAGCTGCGCAAGGCCAACGCGCTCGATTTCGACGATCTGCTGCTCGAGACCGTTCGCCTGCTGCGCGAAGCGGCTGAGGTGCGCGAGCGCTATCAGCACCGCTTCGAGTACATCCTGGTGGACGAATACCAGGACACCAACCGTCCGCAGTACGAGCTCATGCGCCTGCTGGCCGGCGCGCGGCATAACCTGTGCGTTGTCGGCGACGAAGACCAGTCCATCTACTCCTGGCGCGGCGCCGACATCCGCAACATCCTGGAATTCGAGCAGGATTTCCCCGAGGCCAAGATCGTCCGGCTGGAGCAGAACTACCGCTCCACCGAAAACATCCTGCAGGCCGCGTCGGCGGTGGTGGCGAACAACGTCCGCCGCAAGGGCAAGACGCTGTGGACTTCGCGCCAGGGCGGACCGAAGATCGGCGGCTACGAGGCGCCGGACGGCGAGAACGAAGCCCTGTTCGTCGCCGACATGGTCAACAAGTACGTGCAAGAGGCGCTCGGCGAGGGCCGTGACGCGCGCGTCGCCGTGCTCTACCGCACCAACTCGCAATCACGGCTGTTCGAGGAGGCGCTGCGGCGCTACGGGATCAAATACCACGTGGTCGGCGGTTTCTCGTTCTACGAGCGGGCGGAGATCAAGGACATGATCTCCTACCTCAAGCTGCTGCATAACCCTGACGACTCCATCGCGCTGCTGCGCGCCATCAACACACCCGCGCGCGGCATCGGCAAGACCACGGTCGAAACCATCGAACGGATAGCGCTCGAAACCGGGTTGTCGGTGTGGGCGGCTCTGGGTGAGGCCATCCAGCGGCAACTGCTGCCGGCGCGTGCTCTGGCCGCGGTTCGCGGCTTCCGCGAGCTGATCGGCGATGCGCGCGCCATGCTGGCCGGAACCTTCGTCGAGAAGATCAGCGCGGAGGCCGGCGAAAGGATCAACGCCGAGCTCGCAGACGATGACGCCGAGAACGCCGAGGATTTTTTTGGAAGATTAGCCTTCGACGCAGTTCCGGCCAACGACCAACAGCCAACGACTAACGACGGATTCCGCTCCCGCGGCGGGCCGGCCACCATCCCCGAGGTGCTGAAGTTTCTCTTCGACCGCACCGGCTACGTCCGCCAACTGGAAGAGGAGGGCACGCCCGAGGCGCTGGCCCGCATCGAGAACCTGCACGAACTGGTGAATGCGGCCATGGATTCGCGCGAGCGCGGCGAGACCCTGGGCGAGTTCCTCGACCACGCGGCGCTGGTGAGCGAGGCCGACGATTACGATGCGCGCGCACAGATCACGCTGATGACCCTGCACGCCGCTAAGGGCCTGGAGTTCCCCGTCGTGTTCCTGGTCGGTCTGGAAGAAGGCCTGTTTCCGCACTCGCGCACGCTGCTCGAGCCGAATGATCTCGAAGAGGAGCGCCGCCTCTGCTACGTGGGCATGACCCGGGCGATGGACATGCTGGTGCTCACACGCGCACGCTATCGCCGCCGCTACGGTACGGACATGCCCGAGGCCAGTGTGCCCTCGCGCTTCCTGGACGAAATCCCGCGCGAGCTGCTGGAGGATCTGGGATCGCCGCGCCCCAGCCGATATGAAGAGCGGCGCGACCATGAGTACGCTCACGAGACCCACGAATACGATTTTGACCAGCGTCCGCGGCGAAACGGGCCGAGCGGCGGCCGGCGCAGTTCGTACGCCGGGCCGACCTACAACTCGATCGACAACATCGCCGAGTTCTTTGCATCTCGGGGCAAGAAGTTTGCGCGCCCGAAAGTCGAGCTGCCCGAGCCCACCGGCAAGCGTGGTTTCCGTCCGGGACAGAAGGTCCGGCATCCCAAATACGGCGAAGGCATTGTCTTCCGACGCGAAGGTGAAGGCGAGGACGCCAAGATTACGGTAAAATTCCCCCGTTTCGGCGAGAAGAAGCTGGTGGAGAAGTTCGCCCAATTGGAGCGGGCGTGAGACTAGTTTCGAGTTTCACGTTTCAAGTTTCGAGAAGGAACTCATCTCGTGGAAGCTGTTTTTCAAGGAGATCATGAATACCACAACCGTCACCAACAAGCTGGAGCGCAAGAAACTGAAGCGGACGGCGCGCAAGAAGCGCAAGCTGGAGCACCCGCTGAAGCCGCGCGAGTATGCGCGCGGATCGCAGAAGCGCAAAGTCAAGAAGATGGTACGCGGCCAGTCGAAACGCTGATCTGATCTTGGGTCGTCGGGCCATCGGGAAGCCAGATCACCCGATGACCCGATCTCCCGATCACCCGATCCTTGTGCCGAGCCAACTTCTCGCCACCAAGTCCATCGACAAGCTGATCTCCGACTCGGAGCAGCCCGAGCACCGGCTGAAGAAGAGCCTGGGGCCGTGGAGCCTCACCGCGCTGGG
>DATNJE010000069.1:0-5812 GCA_035604095.1 Terriglobales bacterium | reverse complement strand
CACTGGATGCAAAGCTGCGCACGCCGTTGTTACCGAAGTAGTAAAGCTACCGTTTGCCAGGAACATGGCCCTCCACGGCAAACGTCGCACCTATACAACTTATTGATACAGCTATACTTATCGCCCATGGCGATAAGTCGAGCCGGCAGCCCGTTTCGGTCCCGTCAGGCCACTGCCGCAGCGCATTTCGCAAGCGGCAGCTCGCGCATCATGGCCTGGAATTCGCGGCAGTCGAGGGACTGCGGACCGTCCGACAAAGCGCGTTCCGGGTTGGGATGGACCTCGATGATGAGCCCATCCGCGCCCACCGCGATGGCCGCTTTCGAAAGCGGCGCGATTAAGCTGCGCCGTCCGGTGCCGTGCGAGGGGTCGGCGATGACCGGCAAGTGCGAGAGTTCCTTGGCCAAGGCGACCGCCGCCAAGTCTATCGTGTTGCGAGTTTCGGTCTCGAAGGTCTTGATGCCGCGCTCGCACAGCACCACGTTGGGGTTGCCGCCGGTGAGAAGATACTCGGCCGCCAGCAGCCATTCCTTGACCGTGGCCGAGGGCCCGCGCTTGAGCAGCACCGGCTTGTTGACCGTAGCGAGGCGACGCAGCAGGGCGTAGTTCTGCATATTGCGCGCGCCCACCTGGAGCATGTCGGCGCGCTCGCAAATGGTGTCCACGTCCTCTGTGCTCATCACCTCGGTGACCACAGGCAGGCCGGTCTCGCGCCGCGCTTCCGCCAGCAGTTCGAGCGCTTCCTCACCCAGACCCTGAAAGTCGTAGGGAGAGGTGCGCGGCTTGTAGGCCCCTCCGCGCAGCAGGCGCGCGCCGGCGCTCTTCACCGCGCGCGCCGTGGTGAGGAGCTGATCCCGGGATTCCACCGAGCAGGGTCCGGCGATGACCACCACGGGTTCGCCGTTGCCGATGCGCACGCCTGCAACATCCACCACCGTCCCGCCGGGCCGAACCTGGCGGCTTACCAGCTTGTAGGGCTGGGCAATGGGGACGACGTTATCCACGCCGGGCGCGGCCTGCAGCGCCTCAATCTCATGCCGCCGCCCGCTACCCACGGCCGCAACAATGGTGCGCTCCTCGCCGCGGGTGATGTGAGCCTGGTATCCGGCCTCACGGATGCGTTCGATGATGTGCTCGATCTGCTGCGCGGTGGCTGTGTCTTTCATGTTTACGATCATGACCTCGTCTCCTTTAGGGCAAATGAAAAGCCGCGATCCTTGAGAGATCGCGGCTCCGGGCTTGCTGAACTTGTGCGCCTTACATCAGGCTGGCACGCACGGAGCGCCCGCGCCGCTACTCTCAAACCAGTAGCGGTAGCCAAAGCCGGCGCTAAATCGGGTGGCGTGCATGAAGGTGAAACTATATGCGGACGGGGCGGGCGCGTCAACCATGTTTTTTTGGTTGTGTCGCAAGCATCTCGCCAGTCTGTGTCGATGTGTCTTGTCTTAGCCTAGCTGACCAGATAAGTCGGCGTGTCATCCGTGGTTAGTGGTGAGAAGGCTGTTATCGACAACTGGCCCTGTTATCGCAGTTTTGCAGGAAATCAACTCAGTTTGACTCTTCGTAGATGTACCAGTCTTGGGCTACTTTCCTGTAGCGGTATCCGTAGGAAGTAGACCGCCCATGCATGCCGCTGCCAGACTCTCGGTTCTCGATGCAAGGCTCTTCAGTATGAACATAGCCTTTTCGAGGTTGGCCGCAGTGCAGGTAACCGACGCTGACGCCCGCAGGCACTATGCCCCAGCTCCAAACGTCGATAATGATGTCGCTCGACTTTTCCCGCCGTGTTGTTCCGTCCTTCGCGCCCACCTTGCTGAACAAGTTACGGTACTCGTCCCAACGCCCTTTGGATATTCCCCACTCCGATTCGGGACGCGGCCAAGCAAGACTGTCCTGTCTCCAGGTGAAGTCAGGAGCTATGCGAGCCATCTGCCAATCTTCGTCCATCATCGCGACAATGGATTCAAGATCAGATCGATGACCGTTGAACTGCCGTAGTAAGGACGCGTCGCTCGGTTGATGAGGGGCGCAGGCCACCCAAAAGACTGCGATCAGAATGACGATCCCTCCAAGAACGAAACATGCGAGTTTCAACAGCCTCATGGCCATGGCAATCAAAGCAGCCCCACCCTTCGCTTCGCGAAGGGTGGGGCACTGGCTGGGCCGGCGACTAGTTCAAGTCAAACTGCTCCTGGTGCAGCACGGGATCGGATTTCACGATCACCGTGCGCCCGGTCAATTCTTCCATCTCCTGCAACCAGCGCCCGCCGTTGGCCTTGAGAGCTTTCACTACCTCGGGATTGGCCCGCAGCATGACGTCGCTACGATCGACGTGCTTTGCTATCTTGCGCATCTCGACGTAGATCTCGTTGCAGATCGTGCTCACGGACTTCACCAGGCCAGTACCGGTGCAGTATGGGCAGGGCGAGCCCAGGGTACGCTCCAGCGACTGGCGCACGCGCTTGCGCGTGATCGCCACCAGGCCAAAATCGTTGAAGTTGAGCACCTTCGAGGGAGCGCGGTCGTGCTTGAGCTCTTCTTCGAGCGCTTGCAGAACCTTCTGGCGGTTGCGGCGCTCATCCATGTCGATGAAGTCGATGACGATGATGCCGCCCAGGTCGCGCAGCCGGATCTGGCGCACGATCTCGCGGATGGCGTCCACGTTGGTTTTGACGATGGTATCTTCCAGCCGCGTGGTCTTGCCCACGTACTTGCCGGTGTTGACGTCGATGGCCACCAGCGCCTCGGTCTGGTTGATCACGATGTAGCCGCCGCTCTTCAGCCACACCTTCGACTTCAGCGCCTTGTTGATCTCTTCCTGGATGTTGAACTGCTCGAACAGCGGGGTTTCCTTGCTGTAGAGCTTCACCCGCTTGACCAGGCCGGGCTGGAAGCGGCTGACGAAGCGCAACACCCGCTCGTATTCCTGCTCGGTGTCCACCCAGATCTGGGTGAAGGTTGCAGTCACCTGGTCGCGCAGAATGCGCTCCACCAGGTTCAGGTCGTGATAGATCAGCGCCGGAGCCTTGCTGGATTCGGTGCGGTTGCGGATCTCTGTCCACAGGTTGAACAGGAAGCGCACGTCGGCGCGCAGATCGTCGTCGCTGGCGCCGGCGGCGGCGGTGCGCACGATGAAGCCTCCCGAACCCTGGTGCTCGGCCAGGATCACGCGCTTCAGCCGTTGCCGCTCTTCGTCGCTGGCGATCTTGCGCGATACTCCGATGTGATTCACCGTCGGCATGTACACCAGGAACCGCCCGGGCAGCGCGATGTGGCTGGTGATGCGCGCGCCTTTTTTGGCGATCGGCTCCTTGGCGATCTGCACCAGGATCTCCTGCCCTTCCTTGAGCAGGTCGGTGATCTTGGGCGCCGGGCCGCGCTGGATGTTGCGGCGGGAGTGCGTGCCGCGTCCGCCACGGCGTCCGCCGCGACGGCGATCGAACGGCTGCCGTTGCGGCCGCTGTTGGAACCCTGCCGTGCCGGGCGTCCCGCGCGTCTCGGCACGGGCGTCGGTCGCTTCACCTGGGCTGGCGCCCGCCTCGGCTTCCTCCTCCTCGAACTCTCCTTCTCCGCCCTGCTCCTCGCCTTCCTCCTCGAACTCGCCGGCCGCCTCAACTGGGGCACGGTCGGCATCGGCTTCGGCGTCTTCCATGGCTTCGGTCTGGTCACCCGATTCCACTGCCCGTGCTATGGTGCTCGGCGCGTCGCGATCCAGAGTCTCCTCTTCCAGTTCTTCGTATTCGGCAACGTCGAGATCGTCTTCCACCGGCGGGAGATCGGCCTCGTCTTCCTCGATCTCTTCCTCCTCGATCAGGCCGGAGCCGGGCTGGAATGCTGCGGCGGCATGTTGCTCGTCGGGCGCATGGGCACTCTCGGTCCGTGCCGAGAATGCCGTCCCAGGTTCCTCAGGTTCCGTCTCCGCTTCTTCGCCGGCGAAGACTCCGGCCACGTTCATCTGGTCAAAGCGTTCTTGTTCTGCATCGTCCAAAGTCTGTGATTGCTGGTGGCGCTCCTGGGCGACGGCGCTGGCGCCAAAGGTTCCGCGCGCTTCCGCCGACGCGGAAAACGGACGCGACTCCGCCTGGTGTTCATGCTCCAGGGAATCGCTGAGCGGCTCCATGGAAGCAGCCAGCGCGGCGGCATCCGCGGCTTGTTCGGCAGCCCCGGTGCTCACCTCGGTGGCAGTCGGCCTCTGCGCCGCCAAGCGCTGGTACTTGGAGATGGATTCACCGGGCAGGATGATCGGCTGGTAGGCAGGCGGAGGCGCATACACAGGCGGAGCTGCGCTGGCAGTCTCCTGCGGGCGCGGCTGCTCCTGGCGCGCGAACTTGCTCTCCGGGAAACCCCGGCCGCGGCCACGGCGGCGGCGGCGTCCACGCCAGCGGCCTCCGCCCTCGCCCTCGTTGTCACGCTCAGGGCCACGGGCCGGCTCGGCAGCGGCGGGACGCGCGATCTCCTGCTCCTCGGCAACGGCCTGCACCGGCTCAGCGGGCGGGAGAGCGTCCGCGCGCGGCTGCGTCCCGTTGCGGGTGGCATCCTCATGCGCGCGCGAGACCACCTGCTCGAACTCGTCCTGGTCTTCCTGCTCTTCCAGGAAGTCGGTCACGTAGAGAAACGCATCGCGCTCCAGGCCGACATCCACGAAGGCCGACTGCATGCCCGGAAGCACGCGCGTGACCCGCCCTTTGTAAATAGATCCCGCGAGGGTGTACTCGTTCTCGCGTTCGAAATAGATTTCAGTGAGTTGGTCCTCCTCGACTACCGCCACCTTGGTCTCATGTGGCGTCGAGGAGACGTAAAGTTCCTTCGACATACTGTCTCCGCAGCCGCTCGCTCAGCGAACAGCTTTTACCGGCACGGAAACAGGAGGTTGGGACAGAGACTCACCGCCGCAGCGCAATCGCGCCCGGCGATGGGTCTGGGACGAAGCATGGAAGCACGGACCCCTGGATTTTCCAGGAAGGCCCGGCGGCGCTCGGGGAGGATTCTAAGGCTACGGCTCGGAATCTTTTCACCTACGCGTCATCGCAAGGCTTGTGGCCTCCCTGCCGAAGCGTTCCCGTTGCCTGGCAACGCGATCTATCTTCGGCGGGGCCGTTACCCGCCCTGCGGCGCTTGTTTCGCTTCAATCCTGTCCGGCCCCTCATGTGTACGGCCGGGTCGCCCTCTTATCGTGGGGCGATACGAAAATCCTGATCGGACCACCTGCAGCGGTCGCGAATGCATCCAGCCGCGGCCTCTCGCCCGCGGCGCAAAACCGTCAGTTCACGAAGCGGCGCATGCGTATGTTCATCACAATGCCCAGCGCCAGGAACATGAACAACACTGACGAGCCGCCATAACTCATGAGCGGCAAAGGTATCCCGGTGACCGGCATATAACCGACCACCATGCCCACGTTCACCAGGATGTGGAAGAACAGCACTGCCACCACACCCATGACCACGAACGCGCCGACGCGGTCAGGCGCCGTCTGCGCGTTGTGGACCAAACGCATCAACAACAGGAAGTATAGCAGCAGGACCACCACCGCACCCACAAATCCATGTTCTTCGCACCAGGCGGCAAAGATAAAGTCGGTTTGCGGCACGGGCAGGAACATCCCCTGTGTTTGCGTGCCTTTGGTGATGCCCTTCCCCCACAATCCTCCGGAGCCGACGGCGATGAGGGATTGCTGGACTTGGTACCCCGAACCTTGGGGATCGGCCTCCGGTTCGCGAAAGCTGACCAGCCGCTGCTTCTGATAGGGCTTGAGCCCGTAATGCCAGACCACCGGCACGATCATCGCTCCCAGCAGGATGAAGGCAGCAGC
>DATNJE010000068.1:0-4834 GCA_035604095.1 Terriglobales bacterium | reverse complement strand
CTCTACCAGGTGAACGCCTTCGACCTGGCGCTGCTGATCCCGTACTTTATTGTCCTCATCCTGCTGGCCAGCTACGGCATTCATCGCTACGTGCTGGTCTACCTCTATTACAAGCACCGCAAGAACAAGGTGAGCGCGCCGGCCGGGCGCTTCGAGGAGCTGCCGCGCATCACCGTGCAGCTTCCCATCTTCAATGAGCAGTTCGTGGTGGACCGGCTGGTGGACGCGGTCTGCCGCCTGGACTACCCGCGGGAGAAGCTGGATATCCAGGTGCTCGACGATTCCACCGACGAAACCGTCGACGCGGCGCGGGCGGTGGTGGAACGTTACGCCGCGATGGGGCACGACATCACCTACCATCACCGCATCAACCGCGAAGGCTTCAAGGCGGGAGCGCTGCAGGCGGGCATGAAGTCGGCCAAGGGCGAGTTCATCGCCATCTTCGACGCCGATTTTGTTCCGCCGGAAGACTTCCTGATGAAGAGCGTGCACTACCTCGCCGACCCCGGCGTGGGCATGGTGCAGACGCGCTGGGCGCACATCAATCGCCACTACTCGTTTCTCACTGAAGTTGAGGCCATCCTGCTGGACGGCCATTTTATCCTCGAGCACGGGGCGCGCTCGCGCTCGGGCGTGTTCTTCAATTTCAACGGTACTGCCGGCATGTGGCGGCGCAAGGCCATCGAAGAAGCCGGCGGCTGGCAGCACGACACCCTCACCGAAGATACCGACCTCTCCTACCGCGCGCAGTTGAAGGGCTGGCGCTTCGTTTACCTGCCGGACGTGGAGTGCCCGGCGGAGCTGCCCATCGAGATGACCGCGTTCAAGACCCAGCAAGCGCGCTGGGCCAAGGGCTTGATCCAGACCTCGAAGAAGATCCTGCCGCGCGTGCTGGCGAGCGACGTGCCCTTCCGCGTGAAGCTCGAGGCCTGGTACCACCTGACCGCCAATATCAGCTACCCGCTGATGATCGTGCTCTCGACGCTACTCTTGCCGGCGATGATCATCCGGTTCTATCAGGGCTGGTTCCAGATGCTGTACATCGACCTGCCGCTGTTCCTGGCGTCGACGTTTTCGATCTCCAGCTTCTATCTCGTCTCGCAGAAAGAGCTGTTCCCCAAGACCTGGCCGCGCACGTTCCTCTTCCTGCCGTTTCTGATGGCGCTGGGCATCGGGCTGACGGTGACCAACTCCCGCGCGGTGCTGGAGGCGCTGGTCGGCAAGCAGTCAGCCTTCGCGCGCACGCCCAAGTACCGCGTGGAAGGCAATGCCGGCAGGGCGCAGGCCTCCAAGTATCGCCGGCGTTTGGGATGGGTGCCGTGGGTCGAACTGCTGATCGGCACCTATTTCCTGGCCGCTGTCGTCTACGCCGTGAGCAACGAGAACTACATCACCGTGCCCTTCCTGCTGCTGTTCGTGCTGGGGTTCTGGTACACCGGGCTGATGTCGCTCTTGCAGGGCCGCTTTCAAGGCGTGTCGCTGGGTTCCGCCGAAGCGCACGAGAAGCCGTTTCCGGTGGGCGTGTAGCTGTTCCAGCTTACGCCACAGAATTCAGTCCCTTCTGAGCCACCAGAGTCAGCAATTTGAGAGAGGCTCCCTGAGGCCGCTTTTCGCCACGCTCCCATTGGCTGATCAGGCCGGTGGATACGTTCAAATAACGCGCGAAGACCGCCTGACTGGCTCCTTCGCGTAACCGAAGCTGGCGAATTCTCCTGGGCGGGAGTGGCCGGACAGGGGTCAGGCAGAGCTGGTCGAATTCGCGCAGCGTGCGCTTGGACATGACACCCGCCCGGTGCAGACCTTCCACAGTCTCGTGGATCGAAGCCATTAGGCCGCTACGGTACTGTTTTGATTGTTTTGCCCTCGCAATGCACCTCAACCAGAGTTCCCGAAGCGACAATGTTTGCGAGCTGAGCATCTGAATATGCAAGCATAATTGTCGCCAGCCGTTTGAGCGCCTTGAGCTCCTTCGGACTGATATTGCCAAGGTCTTTCTTGGCAAATCCATGAACGAAGACAGCCCTGTTCTGTTCTTTGAACAAGATCATCGAGCGGAATCCGCCCGACTTGCCTCACCCTTACGAGCGAGACGTTGCTTGATCACACCGCCACCGAGGTCGGCATCGACCAAACCTCGGGAGGCTCGCCTCACGGCTTCGCAAAGGCCCTCGTCGGAGATCTCGTTCTTGTCGGCAAATCGCGAGAACGCCTTATTCTTGAAGACGCGCATGCAGCTTTTTAAGTATAGCACTAGGTGCTATAGTTGCAAGAATCGTCTCTTCGCGGCCGGGAACCCCCTTGCCCATCCCGGCAGTGGTCAGTCCGACAAAACGCGGCAGCGGGAGCCAAAAGCCAAGAGCTAAAAGCCAAGAGCCTTCTGCTACAATCCCCGCTCTCATGGGCCTAAGGAAATCGACCCAGCTTCTCGGCGCATTTCTTCTAGCAACGCTACTGCCGTTGCTCACAATTTCCGCTGCCGCGCTCGACCGTCAGCCCAACGCCGACTACCGCGCGCGCCGGGTAGCACTTTCGCGCAAGACAAATGGTGGCGTGGTGGTGCTGTTCGCAGCGGTGGAATCGGAAGGCCCCAACGCTCTCTACGGATTCCGCCAGGACAATAATTTCTATTACCTCACGGGCTTGAACGAACCCGGCGCGGCCCTGCTGATCTCGCCGGAGGTCGGTGGCGACGGCGACAAGCCGTCTCGTCCCTATGCCGAAATCCTCTTTCTGCCAGGCCGCAACCATTCGCAGGAAAAGTGGACCGGGCCCAAGCTCGGGCCTGAGGATCCCGAGGTGCGAAAGCTCACCGGCTTCGACCGCGTGGAGGCGCTGGACAAGCTGCGGGAGGAACTGGTGGGCGTGCTCCCGCAGCCGCACGCCACGGTGTATTCCGATCTGCCGGCATTCCAGGAGGGATCGGCTTCGGCCACGCCGCTGGAGTGGCTGCACCGCGCCAACGCCTTTCCGGTGTACATCTCGCTGCAGGACGTGAAGCCGATGCTGGAGGAACTGCGCCGGGTGAAGGACGCAGGCGAGATCGCGCTGATCCGCAAAGCCACCGAGGCCTCGATGGCCGGGCACCGGGCGGCGATGCGCGCAATGAAGCCGGGCATGACCGAGCGCCAGATCGAAGCCCTTGTGCAGTACGAGTTTCAAACGCGGGGCTGCGAGCGTCCCGCGTATGCGCCGATCGTCGGCGCGGGATTCAACTCGACGGTGCTCCACTACTCCGACGACTCGGCCACCATTCAGGCCGGGGACGTGGTGGTGATCGACGCCGGCGGCGAGTACTCGATGTACGCCACCGACATCACCCGCACCCTGCCCGCCAGCGGCAAGTTCACCCCGCGCCAGCGCGAGATCTACAACATCGTGCTGGGGGCGCAGGAAGCGGCGATCAAGGCTTTCCGCGCCGGCCACTCCACCATGAGCGGCGACGCCCCCGAAGCGCTCTACAACGTCGCCTACAACTACATCAACACTCACGGCAAGGACCAGCACGGCAAGCCGTTGGGCCAGTACTTCATCCACGGGCTCGGACACTTCGTCGGCCTTTCCGTGCATGATGTTGGCGGCATGGCGGTTCCCCTGGATAAGGGCATGGTTTTCACCCTCGAGCCGGGTATCTACATCCCCGAAGAACGGCTCGGAGTGCGGATCGAGGACATGTTCCACGTGGAACAAGACGGCACCCTGGTGCGGCTGACCGCGGGATTGCAGCGCACCGCGGAAGAAGTCGAAGCCGCCATGGCTGCTCCCTAGCGCTCTTCTGGTATCCTTAGCGGGCTGTGTCCATCAAGGTCCTGTACGTCCTTCTGGTGATCGGTACCGGGCTGGTCGTGTGGGCGGCGGTGGCCATCCTGCTGCGGGTACGGCGGCACCTGCGGGCTTCCTCCGATCATGGCCTGCGCGAGGCCCAGCAGGAGCAGAAGGCCAGCAAAGAATGACGGAGAAGAACTGATGAAGACCGCAACCGGAGTTCTCGACCGAGCGCAAAGCTCGGCGTGGTGGATCGAGGCTGCCCTGGTGGTCGGCGCCAGCTTCTTCGTCGCACTGTGCGCGCGGGTCACCGTGCCGCTACCCTTCACGCCGGTACCGCTGACGCTGCAGAATTTCGCCGTGCTGCTGGTGGGGCTGGCGCTGGGCAGCCGTCGCGGCTTTGCCGCCCTCGCGCTGTATCTTGCAGAAGGCGCTTTCGGTTTGCCGGTCTTCAATCCCACCGGACTGGGGGGCATCGCACAATTGCTGGGACCGACCGGCGGCTACCTGATGGCTTATCCGCTTGTCGCGTTCGTCAGCGGATTCATTGCCGAGCGTGCCAGCAAGAGTTTTCGGCGTTACGCCGGCGCCGCCGCGCTGGGCGAGGTGCTGCTCTTCGCCGGAGGGCTCGCCTGGCTGAGCGTGTGGACCCACGGATCGTGGTGGCAGGCAGCGCATTTTGGACTGTATCCGTTTGTGTTCGCGGAAGTGGTGAAGGTGATGGCAGCGGCGGGGCTTGCCACGCGCTGGCCTGCCCGCGCCACACAGGCCCCAGATTCAAACCCGGGCTAAGCGCGCCGCATCGAGCGCGCCACGCCTCAACCACTCCCCTCGGAAAGCGCATAGCCCAATGAGCACGGCAGTCTCCATCAATCTTCGCGAGATCAGCGTCGCCCACAGCCCCGACTCCGACGATGCCTTCATGTTCTATGCGCTGGCCACCAGCAAGGTGCGCGCCAGCGGGCTGAAGTTCAGCCACACGCTGTGCGACATCGAGACCCTGAACCGCAAGGCGCTCGAGGGCTTCTACGATGTGACCGCCATCTCCTTCCACGCCTATCCGTACATCCAG
>DATNJE010000067.1:0-7160 GCA_035604095.1 Terriglobales bacterium | reverse complement strand
CAAAGTCGAGCTGGCGCTGGCCCGCGGCAAGCAACTCTGGGACAAACGCGAGACCGAACGCCGCCGCACCGCCGACCGCGAAGCCCGCGAAGCTATCGTGCGCAGTCGGAAAGCGGGAAACATTTGAATTCATTTCGCCGCAGATAAACGCGGATGGACGCGGATCAAAATCAATCCTAAAATCCGCGTTCATCCGCCTGAATCCGCGGCGGAGAACCATTCAAGCCTGAGGTCGACCGATGAAGACAACTCTCTCCTACTCCAACCCTGCCGAGCTGGAAGCCGAATGCCTGGCCGTCGTAGTGGTCGACCAGGGCGAAAAAGACAAGCCCGCGCCGGTGGTGCTCGGCGGCAATCAGGCCGTCCAAAACGCCGCCTCTGATCTGCTCGCGAGCGGCGAGGTTTCGGGAAAGATGTTCGAGACCGTCATGATCCACCGGCCGCAGGGCCTCAAAACGCGCCGGCTGCTGCTGGTCGGCGGCGGCAAGGCGAAGGATTTCTCCCTGTCGGAAGTGCGCAAGCTGGCGGGGACAGCCGTCCGCTTCCTCAAGCCCAAGCAGATCCGCTCGCTGGCCTTCCTGCTGCCGGACATGCCGTCGGGAGGGGCCGATGCGGTGAAAGCTGCGGTCGAAGGCGCCTACGTCGGCAACTTCGATCCCGACACTTACAAGAGCGATCGCAAGGACCAGCTTATCCAGGAACTCACTTTGCTCGCGCCGGCCGGCGCCGATCGCGGCGCGCTCGAGAAGGCGCTCGCTGAAGCCCGCGTTGTGGGCGAGTCGCAGAACTTCACTCGCGAACTGGTCAACGAGCCCGGGAATCGCATGACCCCAACCACGCTCGCCGAGCGCGCCCGCACGATGGTGGCGGAGGTGAACTCGCCGCATCTCTCGATCGAGGTGCTCGGCCCGGAGAAGATCCGCGAACTCAAGATGGGCGCCTTCTGGAGCGTGGCCCAGGGTTCCGACGAGCCGCCGCAACTGATCGTGATGCGATATTCGCCGCCGGGCGCGCCGGAAAAACCGGTGCTCGGGCTAGTCGGCAAAGGCATCACCTTCGACTCCGGCGGCATCTCCATCAAGGCCGCCGACGGCATGGAGAAGATGAAATACGACATGGCGGGAGGCGCGGCCATGCTGGGCGCCATCCGCGCCATCGGCCTGCTGCAGCCGAAGATCAAGGTCGTCGGCATCGTCTGCGCCACCGAGAACATGCCGTCGGGAAAAGCGCAGAAGCCCGGCGACGTGCAGATCGCCATGAGCGGCAAGTCCATCGAGATCATCAACACCGACGCCGAAGGCCGCCTGGTGCTGGCCGATGGCCTTGCCTACGCGCGCCAGCTCGGCGCTACCCACCTCATCGATGCCGCCACCCTGACCGGGGCGGTCGTGGTGGCGCTCGGCGGCGTAAACGCCGGCGTCTTCGCCAACAACGACGAGATGTACGGTCGCTTCGAGCAGGCCGAGCGCCGCGCCGGCGAGAAGATGTGGCGCATGCCGCTGGACGATGAGTATCGCGAGCTGATTCGCTCCGGCATCGCCGACATCAAGAACACCGGCGGGCGCTACGGCGGCGCCATCAGCGCAGCCATGTTCCTGAAAGAGTTTGTCGAGGACACGCCGTGGATCCACCTTGACATCGCCGGCACCGCATGGACGGAAGAGAACAAGAGTTGGATCGCGCTGGGGCCGAGCGGGATCGCCGTGCGCTCGATCGTGGAGTTCGTGAAGGACATGGCGGGGTGATTCTTCGCCGCGGATATGAAGCATTCAGCAGTCAGCACTCAGCATTCAGCCGCTTTGGCTGAGTGCTGACTGCTAAATGCTGAGTGCCGGCTTTGAAATCCGCGGCGAATGAAGTTTCACATTACAGGTGGAACCGTAATCCCCATCACTTCCAGCCCCCGCATCAACTCGCGCCGCACCACCGCAGCCGTCGCCAGCAGGAACTTCTTCCGTCCTTCGTCCGGCTCGGTCAGGATGTGGTGCCGGTGATAAAAGTTGTTGAACACCTGCGCCAGTTGAAACGCGTACTTAGCCATGTGCGCCGGCTCGGTGGTGGCGATGCACTGTTCGACCACCTGCGAGAAGCGCGACGCCGTGAGCCAGAGATCCCAGATTTCGTTCCCCGCCTCGCCTGAAAAGAAGCTCGCATAGTCGATGTTCTCGGCCAGCGCCACTTCCGGCTCCGTGCCCGCCTTGCGGAAGATGTTGGTAGCGCGCACCACCGCGTACTGGGCGTAGGGACCGGTCTCGCCCTCGAAGCTGAGCGCCTCGCGGAAGTCGAAGGCGATCACCGAGTTTTTCGTGAACTTCAGCATGAAGTAGCGCAGCGCACCGACGGCGATCTGGGTGGCGATGCGCGCGCGCTCGGCATTGTCCAGAGCGGGATGGCGGCTGTCCACTTCCTTCTGCGCGGAAGCGATCAGGGTGTCGATCAGGTCATCGGCCTTGACGCCAAAGCCGCGCCGGCCGGAGATCTCGATGTAGGGCCTGGCCCAGTCGTCCACGGCCAGCTCGTAGCCCAGTTCCTGCGCGCAGCGCGGTGTGAGCGCCACCATGTCATAGGAGAAATGCGTGTAGTGCTCCGCTTGCGCCGTATAGCCCAGCGCGCGCAGCGCTTCGATGACATTGTTCTGCGCATCCTGCTGGCGGGAGTCGATGACGTTGTAGATTTCGGCGACGTCGCCGAAGTGCGGGTGGTTCGCCTCGCCCTGCTCGGCCGAGATCCAGCACTCGCGCCCGTCCGGATAGCGGTAGAAGCGGCGATAGCCGAAGTCGCGCCCCAACAGGCCGAACTTCCACAGGTGGTAGGCGATGTCCTTGCCGACGTAGGTGACGGTGCCGTTCGAGCGCACGATCACCTTCTGGTTCTGCTCGGCTTCCTCGGGCGTTTCCGCCTTGCGCTTGTCCAACCCGCCGCGCTCCATCACCCAGCAGCCGTTGTTCTTGCCCTCGCTCTCGAGATAAAGCACGCCTTTTTCCTTCATCTGCTGGAATGCAAGGTCCCAGAAATGGAGGTGCAGGATTTCGCTCTCGCGTGGCAGGAAGTCGTACTCGACGTCGAGCCGCTGCATGGTTTCGAGATGGCGGCGCAGGACGGTGGTTGAGATCTGATCGGCGATCGCGGCCTGCTCGTTGCCGCCCTGCTCAATGGCGTGCAGGGTATCCAGCCTGACTTTGCGGTTGGCTTTGTCCTGCTCGTACCAGTGCGTGACGCGGGCGTAGAGGTCCCAGCAGGTGTAATCGAAGCGCGGGTCGGAAGCGATGAGGCGCTCGATCTCGGCGCGCGACTTTTTCTCCAGATGGACGAAGCCGACGATCACGTCCGCCACCTGCACGCCGGTGTTGTCGATGTAGTTCTGCACGTCCACCGAGCGGCCATGGGCGCGCAGCAGTCGCACGAAGGTGTCGCCCAGGATGGCGTTGCGCAGGTGCCCGATGTGCGCCGCCTTGTTGGGATTGATGCTGGTGTGCTCGACCAGTATCTTGCCCGCGACTTGCGGCGTCTCCGGAATTCCGGCGGCGAGCCCGGCCGCCAGTTCGCCTCGGTTTACGTGGGCGTTGATGTATCCCGCGCCCGCGACTTCCAGTTTCTCAAAACCGGGTACATCGTCCAGCCCGGCGACAATCTCCTCCGCAATCTTGCGCGGCGGCTTGCGCAGCTTCTTGGCCAACTCGAACGAAAGCGGCAGCGCGTATTCGCCGAACTGGGTGCTCGGCGGTTGCTCCACCACGATGGTGGGCAGGTCGAGCTGGTACTTGTCACGCAGGAAAGCCTGCACGCGCTCGGCGAGACGCTTCTGAAATTGCAGATACACTCTCGGGAAGCCTTCGTAAGTCACTGAGAAAAAACCGATTATAGCAAATGCGCCGAAGCGCCCCGGTTTGACCGCGAGGCGTGGGTTCCCTATGATGAAAGTTTGCCTCGCGGAGTGTTTGCCATGCGCATCGCCTATCTCGACTGCTTTTCCGGCATCAGCGGCGACATGTTCCTGGGAGCGCTGCTGGACGCCGGCTTGCCCGTGAGCGTGATCGAGGAGACCGTGGCAGCGCTCAATGTCGGGGCGCGTCTGGAGATTTCGCGCGTCACCCGCAGCGGCATTTCGGCGACCAAGGTGGACGTCTGGATCGGCGACGAAAAAGATCTTCCGCGCGAGCAGGTATCGCACGCGCACCAGCACGAGCACGCGCATCATGAAAGTAGCGCCGGCGTCTCGCCGGCTGTCGTGCGGGCGTCTCGCCCGCACCATCACGAGCCTCACCGAGTGCTCAACGAGATCCGCGACATCATTCACGGCGCAAGAATTGCGCCCCCGGCCCAGGAGCGCGCGCTGGCTATTTTCCAGGCGCTGGGCGAGGCCGAGGCAAAGATCCACAACACCGACGCGGAAAAGATTCACTTCCACGAAGTCGGCGCGGTGGATGCCATCGTGGACATCGTCTGCGCGGCTGTCGGCAGTCTGGCACTGGGCGTGGACCAGTGGGTCTGCTCACCGCTCAACGTGGGCGGCGGTTCAGTCGAGTGCGCGCACGGGAGGTTCCCCGTACCCTCGCCGGCAACGGTCGAACTGCTGCGCGGCGCGCCCGTGTATTCCTCAGGTGTGGACGCAGAACTCGTCACGCCGACGGGCGCTGCCATCGTGAAGACGCTGTGCCAGCGCTTCGTTCCCTTCCCTGCGATGAAGATCGCCGCTACCGGCTATGGCGCGGGCTCGCGCGATTTTACCGGCCAGCCCAACGTCGTCCGGTTGACCATCGGGGAAGCCGTAGAGACGCAGCTTGCTGCGTCTCCAGACATACCCGAGGACACGATCGCCGTGCTTGAAGCCAATCTCGATGACCTGAATCCGCAGGTTTTCGGCTACGTGATGGAGCGGCTGCTTGCCGAGGGCGCGCTTGATGCATTCGGCACATCGGTGCAGATGAAGAAGGGCCGCCCGGGCATGTTGCTGACCGTGCTGGCGCGGCCTGAAGACGCGCCGCGGCTGACGAAGCTGGTCTTCGGCGAGACCACCACGTTAGGCCTGCGCATGCGCCAGGAGCGTCGACAGACGCTGGCGCGCCGCACCGTTGCGGTCCAGACGCCGTGGGGCGAAGTACGGATGAAGGTTGCGAACCTGAACGGCTACATCGCGAACTACGCGCCGGAATATGAGGACTGCCGCCGCATCGCCGACCAGCACAAGGTTCCGCTCAAGCAGGTGATGCAGGAAGCCACGCGGCGTTACTTAGAGGCAAACTCATAATGAACCATCTCGGGACAAGACTAACCTCGGCAGCTTCACAGGCTGGTTCTGTTTCGTCGCGATCACGTGTCAGGGCACGACTTGAGTCGTGCCGAAATGCAGTCTTTATGGAATTGTCATCCCGAGCAAGGGCGAGCCGAGCTTGCGCGGCGAGCGCGACGCGAGGGATCTGCAGTTTTGGTAGAGTGCGCACAACTCCAGATCCCTCACTCGACCTCCCTCACTCCGTTCGGTCGCGCTTCGTTCGGGATGACAACTCTGCAGGGCAGATTGCGGCCCGGCTGAAGCCGGACCCCTTCAAAAACAGCCCCGGTCTTGGTTCTTCGGCACGCTGAAACCGTGCCCCTCCGAAGTCTAGAAAGTCAGAATGGCTGAGAAGTTCTACATCACGACCCCGATCTACTACGTCAACGCCCGCCCCCACATCGGGCACGCGTACACCACCATCGCCTGCGACGCCATCGCGCGCCGCCAGCGCATGCTGGGCTCCGATACCTTTTTTCTCACCGGCACCGACGAGCATGGGCAGAAGATCGAGCGCTCGGCGGCCGAGGCCGGCATCACTCCCAAGCAGCTCACCGACCGCATCGCCGGCGAGTTCCGCGGGCTGTGGGACCGGATGAACATCAGCTACGACGACTTCATCCGCACCACCGAACCGCGCCACAAGCTCGGGGTGCAGGAGATGTTCCGCCGCATCCGCGACAATGGCTACATCTACAAGGGCTCCTACAGCGGCCAGTACTGCGTCTTCGACGAGCTCTATGTGGACGCGGCCGGCCCCGGCTCGCCATGCCCGGAGTGCGGACGCCCCACTGAAACCGTTAGTGAAGAGAATTACTTCTTCAAGCTCTCGGCCTTCGAGGACAAGCTGCTCAAGCTCTACACCGGGCAGCCCGACTTCATCCGTCCGGAAACGCGCCGCAACGAGGTGATGGCTTTCGTGCGCGGCGGGCTGCGCGATCTTTCCATCAGCCGCACCACCATTCAGTGGGGCATTCCGGTGCCGGACGACCCCAAGCACGTGATCTACGTGTGGCTGGACGCGCTAAGCAACTATTGCACCGCCATCGGCTTTGGCTCCGCCGAGACAAAAGATCAGCAGAAGTTCGCGCACTACTGGCCTGCCGACGTGCACATGATCGGCAAGGAGATCGTGCGCTTCCACTGCGTGTACTGGCCGGCGTTTCTGATGGCGGCCGGGCTGCCGCTGCCCAAGTCCATCGTGGCGCACGGCTGGCTGCTGTTCGAGGAAAGCAAGATGTCGAAGTCGCGCGGCAACATCGTGCGCGCCGAAACCGTGATCGACGTGCTCGGCAATGATGCGCTGCGCTACTTTCTGCTGCGCGAAGTGGTCTTCGGACAGGATGGCAGCTTCTCCTTCGACGCGCTGGTGCAGCGCTACAACTCCGACCTGGCCAACGATCTCGGCAATCTGGCCAGCCGGACGCTCACCATGATCGGGCGCTACTTTCGCGGAGGCGAGGTGCCGTATCCCTCGTCCGGTGGCTCGCGCACCCCGGCGGACGACGCCATCGCCAGGGCGGCCGAAGAGGCCATCGCCAGCTTTGCTTCGCTCTGGGATGACTTTCAGTTCTCGCGCGCACTCGAAGCCGCGTGGGCTCTGGTGGGCGCGGTCAACAAATACATCGTGGAGAACGAACCCTGGGCCGTGGCCGAAAAAGAGGATGAAGGCAGCCGATCGCGTCTCGCGACCATCCTCTACACCACGGCGGAGGCGCTGCGCATCGCGACCGCGCTAGCGCACCCGGTGATTCCGGAGGCGACGGCCCGGATATGGGAGCAGCTCGGGCTGGGCGCCATCTCCGAGTTCCGCCTGACGGACCTGAAGTGGGGCCAACTGCAGCACGGCACCAAGCTGGGCAAAGTGGAGCCCGTGTTTCCGCGCGCC
>DATNJE010000066.1:0-2483 GCA_035604095.1 Terriglobales bacterium | reverse complement strand
CCTGCTGCGGCGGCAGGCGCTGGGCAAGTGGCGCAAACCGCTGATCGTGTTCACGCCCAAGAGCATGCTGCGGAATCCGGATGCAGCCTCGCCGCTGGCCGCGTTCTCCGAGCCGCGCTTCCGGCGCGTGCTGCCCGATCACGAGATCGCCAACGCTTCGCGGCTGCTTCTCTGCACCGGCAAGATCGGGCACGAACTGCGCGGGGAGCGCAAGCGCCGCAAGGACGACTCGACGGCCATCGTGTTTGTCGATCAGTTGTATCCGTTCCCCGAGGAAGAGCTTTCGGCGGAGCTAGAGCGGCATCCGCAAGCGGAGATCGTCTGGGTGCAGGAAGAGCCCGCCAACATGGGAGCGCTCTTCTACATGCGTCCGCGGCTGCGGCGGATCGCGCACGGGCGGACGATCCTGAAAGTGACACGCTCGGCCAGCGCCAGCCCGGCTACCGGATCGGCCAAGGCGCACGAACTGGAGCAGAAGACGCTGCTCACCCTCGCCTTCGAAGCCGGCAAGAGCCGAGCGGACGTATACTTTGGAGGGTGCCCCACCCGGAGCCTGTCCTGAGCGAAGTCGAAGGGGCGCTTTTCGAAGGGTGGGGATCTCGAATACCCCACCCTTGGCAAAACCGGCCAAGGGTAGGGCACCCCAGAGCTTAATTTGTTGTGGGAGACCTCATGCCAGCCCGATCGCGCATACTTATGCGCATTGCAATACCCGCTCTCATCCTGACGCTCGCCCTCTCCACCGCCGCACTTGCCCAGAAGCCCGACGAAGACCGTGTGGAGTTCGGCCACAACATCACCATCCAGGAAGGGCAGACCTCGGGCGATATCTCCTGCTTCAACTGCTCGGTTTATGTGCGTGGCAGAGTGAACGGCGACATCGCCGTGTTCGGCGGGCGCGTGGTGGTCGAAGGCAGCGTGAAGAGCGACATCGCGGTCTTCTGGGGAACGGTCCGGCTCGAGGATGGAGCGCAGGCCGGCGGCGACGTGGCGGTTTTTGGCGGCGCCATCAAGAGGGCGCCCACGGCGACGATCAAGGGCGAGACGATGTCGTTCGGCCGGGTGTGGGTGCTGCTTCCGGTGGTGATGCTGGTGGTGATCGTATGGGTGATCATCGCCCTGATCGTGTGGCTGGTCACCCGCAGAGCGCCGATCGGCGCCCCGGGACAACCGACGGTTCGATCGTGAACTCAAGCGCGAGCTCTCTGCCGAAATCCCGCGGAGCCCGCCGGCTTCCTTGACTGCACTGTCTCCGCCGCATACCATCTACCCCCTGATATGAATCAAGATGCTCTCATCGGCCAGTCCCTGCTGCATTACAAGATTCTCCACAAACTGGGCTCGGGTGGCATGGGTGTGGTGTACGAAGCCCAGGACTCCCAGCTCGGCCGCCGCGTGGCCCTGAAGTTTCTTCCTCCTGATATGGCCCAGGACGGCCAGTTGCTGGAGCGCTTCCAGCGCGAGGCGCGCTCCGCTTCCTCGCTCAATCATCCCAACATCTGCACCATTCACGCGATTGAGCAGCACGAGCGCCGGCACTTCATTGTCATGGAGCTGCTCGAGGGCGAGACCCTGGCGCAGAAGATGACCCGGCAGCCCATGGAAATGGACAAGCTGCTGCCGCTGGCCATCCAGATCGCCGACGCGCTCGAATCGGCCCACTCCAAGGGGATCATCCACCGCGACATCAAGCCCGCGAATCTATTTCTCACCGAGCGCGGAGAAGTGAAGATTCTGGACTTCGGTCTGGCAAAGATCAGCCATGGCATAGCGGCGCAGGGAGCTGCGGCCGACGAGGGCGACACCCAGGGCTTCACCAGGGAACTTACTTCACCGGGCTCGGCCGTCGGCACCGTCTCCTACATGTCGCCGGAGCAGGCGCGCGGGCAGCTCGTGGACGCCCGCACCGACCTGTTCTCCACCGGCACGGTGCTCTACCAGATGGCCACCGGAACGCTTCCCTTTAAGGGAGAGACCTCGGCCGTCATCTTCGACGCCATCCTGAACCACGACCCCAAGCCCGCGGCCGAGCTGAATCCCGCGCTGCCCGCCGATTTTGTGCGCATTCTGGACAAGGCTCTCGAGAAGGACCGCAATCTGCGCTGCCAAACGGCCACCGAGCTGAAAACCGACCTCAGCCGCCTCAAGCGCGACCTCGAATCCAGTAAACGGCGCGCCAAGGAGAAGACCGATTCCGATTCCGGTGTCCACAAGCAAACCGGAAAGTCGGTGGCCGTGCTCTACTTTGAAAACCTAAGCGGCGCCAAGGAAGACGAATACCTGCGCGACGGCATCACCGAGGATGTCATCACCGAGCTCTCCAAGATTCGGGGATTGAACATTTTTTCGCGCCCCACCGTTCTAGCCTTCCGGGACAAGCCGGTGACCCCGGCACAGGTCGGCCAGCAGCTCGGCGCGGCCTATGTCCTCACCGGTACCTTGCGCCGCTCCGGCGCCCGCCTTCGCATCAACGCCCAGCTCGT
>DATNJE010000065.1:0-4698 GCA_035604095.1 Terriglobales bacterium | reverse complement strand
GCGACTTTGCTGACCGCGATGGCCACGCCCGAGTTCACCGTGCCGACGATGACATCCACCCCCTCGGTGTCTAACCATTCGCGCGCTTTGTTCGAGCCCACGTCGGGCTTGTTCTGGTGATCGGCGGACACCACCTGGATGGGCGCTCCCAACACCTTGCCCCCGGCCTCGGCTACGGCCATTTCCGCGGCCACCACCTCACCCTTGCCGCCGATATCGGAATACAGCCCGGACATATCGTCCAGTACGCCGATCTTGACCACGCCGCCGGAAACCTTCCCCGTCTGCGCCCACGCCCCGGTGGCAGCCAACAACACGAGAGCGCCGGCCAGGGCGCCAATAAGTTTGCC
This sequence comes from Terriglobales bacterium, assembly GCA_035604095.1. GTDB lineage: Bacteria > Acidobacteriota > Terriglobia > Terriglobales > Acidobacteriaceae > JAHFUA01. The sequence goes on along the minus strand of DATNJE010000065.1, from coordinate 4,348 downwards.
TTTCATTTCCATCTCCCTCCTTTTAATTACGTGCCCCGAATATTCAAACGCCCAGTAACTCTTCCAGTAACGATTGCTTTTCCTCGACTTCGTGGCGCTGGACCTCGACCGCGATGCGGCCGCGTTCCACCACGTACATGCGGTCGGCCAGGGGAGCGGCAAAGCGGAAATTCTGCTCCACCAGCACGATGGTGAAACCCTTCTCCTTGAGCTGGCGGATCACCAGGGCCAGCTTCTTGACGATCACCGGCGCCAGGCCTTCGGAAATCTCGTCAAGCAGCAGCAGCCGCGCCCCGGTGCGCAGGATGCGGGCCATGGCCAGCATCTGCTGCTCGCCTCCGGAAAGCCGCGTCCCCTGGCTCTTGCGCCGCTCCTTCAGGTTGGGAAACATGGCGTAGATTTCCTCCACGCTCATACCTTCGCTGGTGAACCGCGGCGGCAGCAGCAGGTTCTCTTCCGCGCTCAAGCTGGCGAAGATGCCGCGCTCCTCCGGGCAATATCCTACGCCCAGGCGGGCGATGCGGTGCGGCGGCCAGTGGACGGTCTCCCGCCCGTTCACCATGATGGAGCCGTTGCGCTTGGTCACCAGGCCCAGGATGGCCTTCAGCGTGGTGGTGCGTCCGGCACCGTTGCGCCCCAGCAGCGTCACCACCTCGCCGCGATTCACGCGGAAGTCCATCCCGTGCAGGATGTGCGACTCGCCGTAGAACGCGTGCACGTCGGTGACCCGCAAATACTCGAGGCTGATGTCGCTATCCAATCTCCACTCCCATGTAGGCTTCCATCACCTGGGGATTCTCCGCCACCTGGGCGTAGCTGCCTTCGGCCAGCACCGAGCCGCGCTGCAGCACGGTGATGACGTGGCACAGGTCGGAGACCACGCTCATGTTGTGCTCTACCATCAACACGGTGCGGTCGGCAGCCACCTTGCGGATCAGGTCCTTCACCCGGTCCACGTCCTCGTGGCCCATGCCCTGGGTGGGCTCGTCGAGCAAAAGCAGCTCCGGCTCCATGGCCAGGGTGGTGGCGATCTCCAGCGCCCGCTTGCGTCCGTAGGGCAGCTCGACCGCCACAACATCGCGATACGATTCCAACCCTACTTCGGTCAGCAACTCCAGGGCGCGCTGGTTCAGCGAGTCCAGCGAGGTCTCACTCCGCCAGAACTCGAACGACGGCCCCCGCAGCCGCCGCTGCAACCCGATGCGTACGTTCTCCAGCACCGTCAGGTGGGGAAACACCGAGGAGATCTGGAAGGAGCGCACCAGGCCCCGCCGCGCCACCTTCGCCGGCTTCTCCTGGGTGATGTCTTCGCCCTTGAAAAAAATGCTGCCGCGTGTGGGGATGAGGAACTTGGTCAGCATATTGAAGACGGTGGTCTTGCCCGCTCCGTTGGGGCCGATCAGACCGTGGATCGACCCGCGCCGCACCTTCAGGCTCACGTCGTTGACCGCGACGAAGCCCTTGAATTCTTTGACCAGGTTTCTGGCCTCGAGAATGCAGTTGTCGTCCATCGAGCCTGGGATCGTGTCGCTCCTCAGCGACTCGCGACAGCCGCCGAAAAAGTACCCGATTGTACGTCCTCAGCCGCCGAAACGGTGCCCAAATTTTGAGGCAGCAGTTTCCAGGTCCGGGGGGGAGGCGAAGGCATGTTTCTCGACCTCAGCTTCGGCCCAGCCGGGGGGCGTCATTCTAATCGGAGCGGGTGCGCGCGGCAACATTCCGTCGCGGACCGGGCGCACCGGTACGCGCCGGGATGCTCAGCTCGCGCGCCCAACAGCTGGGTTGGAGGCAGCAACAGCAGTCGATCGCCCATCGCTGCGGAGCTGATCGGCAACCAGGTCCGACAAAAAAAGCAACGCCATGCGCCTCCGGGGAGCGCGCACGCTGTCCGCCAGCCTGCGCAAGCGGGCGCTATCACGATGATGGATGGCGGCTCTTACCGGGTCTTCTTGCTTGTGTTTCATGGCTCCTCCTCACGGTTGTGTGCACACACCGATCGCGAACTGGTCCTCGGCCGCGCTATTTATGGCCCAGGAGTTGGACAGGCGCAGATCAGACGTGTGGAGGAGAACGAGCTCCGCCGATGTCGGCGAAGCCGGCCAGCGCCGCAGGGGGAGGGGCAACCAGGACAGTTTCAGCGCACGTGGCCTGATGGTAAGGGAGGAAGGCGGGCCCCAGCGCCGGAAGGATCCTTACTTCGGGGTAAGTATGGCTGGCCCGAGCCTTGGCCTGGGACCGGGAGAACTTATGTTGCGCGAATTCCGGCTGGGTGGCATCGTCTACCGGCGAGACGGCCGAGACCACCAACGTGGCCACCACCATCATGGTCAGCAGCCCGCCCACCAGAGGGCGACTAGCCCGGCGGCGGTGCGCAGCGCACGGCCACCGCGCCCACGCGCGACGAGGCAGCATCAGCAAGTCTGGCAAGGATTCCATGGCTCAAAGCAGGCGTCCGGGGTGGGCCGGGAGAGGATGCTTCAGCCCTCAGGAATTGTCAAGCATCAACGTGATGAGCCCGGAATTGACCGTCAAACTGCCGGGTAGCGTCCCAATCTAGGACACTACCATCTGGCGCGGTGCCGGCAGCCGAGCCGCCAGGGTATGGTACGGTGGGTATTGCCATGAGTGACGATCATCCCCAGCCCGTCCGCATCGCCGTGGTCGGCACCGGCAACGTCGGATCGACTTTTGCCTACGCCTTGCTGCTGAGCGGCCTGGCCGCCGAAATCGTCCTCATCGACGCCAACCGCGCCAAAGCCGAGGGCGAAGCCATGGACCTGCAGCACACCGTCCCCTTCGCCCATCCCACGCGGATATGGGCCGGCGACTACACCGACTGCACCGGCGCCATTGCTACGGTCATCGCCGCCGGCGTCAACCAGAAGCCGGGCGAGACCCGCATCGACCTGCTCAAGCGCAACGCCGCCGTCTTCGCCAATGTGGTGCCGCCGGTGGCACGCCACAATCCCCAGGGCATCCTGGTGATCGCCACCAACCCGGTGGACGTGCTCACCTACGCTTCGCTGAAGCTCTCCGGCTACGCCTGGCAGCGCGTCATCGGCTCGGGCACCATCCTGGACACGGCGCGCTTCCGCCAACTGCTCAGCCAGCATTTCAAGGTAGATTCGCGCAGCGTACACGCCCACATCATCGGCGAACACGGCGATAGCGAGGTACCGGTGTGGTCGCTGGCCAACATCGCCGGCATGCGCCTGACGGACTTCTGCGCCGCGCAAAACCTCACCGGCGACCCCGCCGCCATGGACGAGATCTTCCGCCAGACCCGCGATGCCGCCTACCAGATCATCTCCCGCAAGGGCGCGACTTTCTACGCCGTAGCCGCCGGGCTGATGCGCATCGTGGAGGCCATCGTGCGCAACCAGCGCACCGTGCTCTCCGTCTCCAGCCTCGTCCACGACTATTACGGAATCGACGACGTCTGCCTCAGCCTGCCCACGGTGGTCAGCCGCAGCGGCATCGAGTGGGTGCTGCGCCTGAATCTGAACGAGAAAGAAGTGGAGGCCCTGCAGCACTCGGCAGCGGTGCTCAAGGAGACCCGAGAGCAATTGGCGATTGAGTCAATGTCCCGATGACCCGATTCACCCATGTCCGGATGCCGCCAAAATGTTGTACTCTTCTCCCCATACTGCGGTCGCCGAACCAACCAAAGCCGCCGCGCCAACATCTTGGTGAATATCGCTCCACGAATGAGGCCTCTATGAAGCGCACTCTGTTGCTCGTCATTATGGTTCTAATGCTGGCTGCCATCCCCGGATGGGGGGCGGCGTTGGGCACGGCTGCCGGCTCGGTGATCCCGTCGCAGGTGCAGCAGATCATCACCGTGGACTACCGCCAGCTCGCGCAATCGCCCACCGCCCTGGCGCTCAAGGCCAAGGTGCTGCCCGACAATCTGAAGGATCTGGAGACGGCGCTGCGCGGCGTGGGCGTGGATCCTGACAAGGACGTGGACTCTCTCACCTTCGCTTCCTTCCGCACCGAGGACAAGGGAGTTCGGATCATCGGTATCGCCCAGGGACAGTTTACCCGCGCCAAGATCATCAAGGGCATGCGCGCCAAGAAGATCAAGCCCAGCAAGTACCACACCTCGTTCCTCTATCCCATGGGCAGCGCTATGCAGGTAACCTTCCTGGATGAGGGCACCATGCTGTTCGGCGAGGAAGCCGCGGTCAAGGCCTCGCTCGATGCGCGCGATGGCAACGCCGAGAGCATGGTCTCCAACAGCCGCATGTCCGACCTGGTGCGCTCGGCCGACACCGGCGCGGTGTGGAGCGTGCTCGACGCCGCCGGCACCCAGAACATGATGCGCTCCACCCTGGGCGAAGCCGCC
>DATNJE010000064.1:0-2767 GCA_035604095.1 Terriglobales bacterium | reverse complement strand
ACTCGTTGGGAATACAAGGAAAGCAACTTTCTCGGCATGCTACAGCTTGCTTGTATCCTCATCCTCCTGCGGAGGTGTTTTTGAGATGGGTTCTAAGTTTCTGAGATCCCCGACGTCAGCATCACGGTCTGCAACACGATCCCCGAGTTGCTGGGAGCGGAAAAGAACCATGCTGCTGAGTTGTTCGGCCAATCCATGCTAGCCAATGCGGGATTCGTGCTCGACCATCCGGACCAGGCAAGCGACACCGTGGCCCTCACCCGCGCCAACATCGAGGGAACCCTGCGTGCCTATAGAGCGATCCTCCGCACGAACCCGACGGCCAAGTGGTCAGTGCTCGACCGACTAGCATCGGACTATGGCTCGGACGTGTTTGAAAAATACGTGACTGAAGCAGCCGCGCGCTGCTCACAGAAGAAATAGACACCGTTACCAGAAAACTGATCGCAGCTTCAGGCCGCGGCCTGCAGCGGCGCCCTGTATCCCTCCGCGGTCAGCGCGCTGGCAAAGGCCCTGATCAGCAGCGTGACATTTCCCTCCGTGGCCAACGGGCCCATGATCCCGATGCGGAACACCTTGCCCGCCAACGGTCCGAAACCACCTTGGATCTCGATGCCAAAGGCATCCAGCAGATCCTTGCGGACCTTGGCATCGTCCACGCCTGCGGGCACGCGCACCGTGTTCAGGTTCCAGATGCGTTGTCCGTGCGGGACGTGCATCTCGAGCCCCATGGCCTCTATGTCTTCCACGAATTTCAGGTGGCTGTGGTGGTGCCGATCCCAACGGTTCTGGATGCCCTCCTCGGCCATCAGCACCAGGGCCTCGTGTAGCGCATAGAACATGGGGATCGGCGCGGTGTGGTGGTAGCGGTGCGAACCAGAGTAATAGTCGTAGAGCAGCTTGAGATCGAGATACCAACTGGGACAGGGCGAAGTGCGCGCCTGCAGCCACTCCATGGCGCGCTGCGACAGAGCCATCGGCGCCAGGCCCGGCGGGCAGCTCAGCCCTTTCTGGGTGCAACTGTATGCGACGTCCATGCCGGTGGCGTCGAACTCAACCGGCATGGCGCCCAGCGAAGTGACGCAGTCGGCGATCACCAGTGCCCCGGCTTCGTGGGCAGCCCGGCAGATCGCCGTCCCTTGCTGCAGCGCGCCGGTCGAGGTTTCGGCGTGGACATAGGCCACTACATTCGGCTTTTGGCGGCGGATGAAAGCGGTGGCCTCGTCGTCGGTAAAGGTCGCGCCCCAAGGCTTCTCCAGCCGCACCACCACCGCACCGTGGCGCTTGCCCATCTCGTTGATGCGGTCGCAGAAGTACCCGTTGGCAAAAACCGCAAACTTCATCCCCGGTTCAACGAAGTTGGCGACGGCAGCCTCCATGCCCGCGCTGCCGGTGCCGGAGACGGCCAGGGTGAACGCCTCTTCCGCATCGAAGACCATCTGCAAGAGTTCCTGGACATCTTCAACAACGTGGAAGAAGTAGGGATCAAGATGGCCAACGATGGGCTTGGAAAGCGCCGCCTGCACGCGGGGATGCACCATGCTCGGACCGGGTCCGAACAACAGACGGTGCGGTGGAAGAAGAGGTGGATAAGAACCGATGTCGACTGCGACGTGCTCAGTTGTGATCATGGTCAGCTCCACAAGGGCGACCCTGGGTTACTATCGAATGCACGCGCCGGAGGAGGTGGGTCGCCTGGCAATAGCTTGGCCTCCGGCCCGCGCCCGCGCTGTGACTCGGGGCACACGCCTTTGTGAGAAGCTGGAGCGGGGCTAGCCTGCACCATGATGGCAGACAACGCAAGACGGCTTGAACCCGGCGAGCGCCGCGACCATGGCCGGCGCTTGCGCAGGACGTGCAGCCGGGTCGAGCAAGCGCGGTGCAAGCCCCCGTCCAGCCGCCAGGATCCCATAGCCTTGATCACCGCTGCGAATCGCGGCCGCATTCCGCAACTCGTCCTCATCAAGAACCAACGGATGGCCGCGTCGGCGTTCGGCTTCTTCCGCGGTGCGGCCCCGGTGATGGCCGCGGACCTGGCGTCGCAGCCGCGCTGCGGGCTCACCGTCCAGATGTGCGGCGATGCGCACGTGCGGAACCTGGGATCGTTCAGCGCGCCCGATGGCCGTCTCATCTTCGATATCAATGATTTCGACGAGACCGTGCGCGGGCCCTTCGAATGGGACGTGAAGCGGCTGGCCACCAGCCTGGTGCTCGCCGGACGCGAGGCGCACGATACCGACAAGCAGTGTAAAGACGCGGTGCGCGTTTTCGTGCGCGCCTACCGGGAAGCGATGTTCGGGTTCTCGCGCATGACGGTCCTCGACCTGGCGCGCTACCGGGTGCATCGCCACCTTCATTTCGCGCCGCTGCGCAGCGTTCTGCGCAAGGCCGAGCGCGCGACGCCGCGGCACAACCTGGAACGGCTGACGGCCGCTGCCGGAGGCTCGCGCCGCTTCAAGCCGGCGCCACCGCTGCTGACCCGGGTTGACAAGCCGACCGCGTCCCGGGTGCTGGCGGCGCTGAAACCTTACCGGCAGACGCTGGCGCCCGAGCGGCAACACTTCTTCGACCAGTACCATCCCCTGGATGTGGCGTTCAAGGTGGTGGGAACAGGCAGCGTGGGCCTGCGCGACTACGTGGTGTTGATGCAGGGCAACGGCAAGCTGGATGCGCTGTTTCTGCAAGTGAAGGAAGAGCCGCCCTCCTGCTACGTCCGCTACCTTCCCGACCTGCGGCCGGCGGAGCACGAAGGACGCCGCGTGGTCGA
>DATNJE010000063.1:0-9525 GCA_035604095.1 Terriglobales bacterium | reverse complement strand
TGCTGCGCTCCGACGGCGTGCCCACCTACCACCTGAGCGTGGTGGCCGATGACCTCGACATGCGCATCACTCACATCATCCGCGGCGCCGACCACGTCTCCAACACGCCCAAGCAGAAGCTGCTCTACGAAGCCCTGGGCGCGCCGCTGCCGGTGTTCGCGCACGTGCCGCTCATCCTCGGGCCCGACAAGACGCGTCTCTCCAAACGCCACGGCGCCACCTCGGTGATCGCATATAAAGACGAAGGCTTCCTGCCCGAGGCCTTCCGCAATTACCTGGCGTTGCTGGGCTGGTCGCCGCCAGATTCGACCAAAGAGATCATGAACGACCGGGACCTGATCTCGCTGTTCTCTCTCGAAGGCATCTCGCACTCGAACGCCGTCTTCGACCGCACAAAACTCGAGTGGCTCAATGCCGAGTACATCCGCGCTATGCCGGTGGAGGAGCTGAGCGAGCGGCTGCTGCCCATCGTGCGTGCCGCCGGATACGACGTTGATCCCAGTGAAATGCAGCGGATCGCGCCGCTGATCCGGGAGCGCATCAAGCTGCTGCGCGACGTGCTCACCGCAGCCGATTTCTTCTTTGTGGACGAGCTGCCGCCTTACGACAGCGCCCTCCTCATCCCGCAAAAGGGCGACCTCGCCATGGCGCGGAAGGCGCTCGAGCGCGCCCGCGAAGTCCTGGCGCTCACGGATTTCAATCACCAGGCGCTCGACCAGGCTCTGCGCGGTGCCGCCAAGGAGATGGGACTCAAGCCCGGACAAATGTTCCAGCCGATCCGCGTAGCCGTGACCGGCCGCAACGCCTCACCGCCGCTGTTCGAGACGCTGGAGGTGCTGGGGCGGGACGTGAGTCTTGTCCGGATCGCTGGGGCGATTGACAAGATTTCTGGCTAATACTGTTAACGTCTCGCGGCTTTCTTCGGCCTTCCGCCCAGCCTTCCGTTCGCTCGGGATGCGGCTTTCTTGGCTGCGCTTCGGGATTTGCCTCCCACTTGGCCGAGCCGGGATGCCATCCACCGCTTCGAGCCGAGAAAACCCTCCAGCAGGCCCGGCAGGTAAAGGTCGGCATCAAGCTTGGGGAAAGCGCTTGATTGGCCAGGGTGGAGCAGGGCTTCAGCCCTGCATAATGGCGGCGTTAAGAGGATTCGGCTTTAGCCGCTGAGGCCCTTGATTCTTGGGCAGACCATGGCTGCAGCCATCCGACCCTCAGGGGCTGAAGCCCACAATTCCAGGGCCGGCCTGAATGCAGGCCTAAAGGCCTGCTCCACCCAGGCGGATTCGGGGTTTCAGGCCTGCATTTCTGCAGTCCAGGAGAAGCTCGGCTTTGGCCGCTGAGGGACTTCTCCTGGCCAGAACCGCGAGATCATGCTGAGTCACTTCCCATGGCGATACCCTTCCGAGGTCACACCGGTGAGGGAACTTACTTCATCACCGCGTCGGCCTACCTCAAGCAGCACCTGCTCCAATCTGAGGGGACAGCCTTATTGTTCGTCGACGTGCTCTACCACTATCGTGGCTGGGGCAAGTACCTGCTTCATGAATTTGTGGTGATGCCCGACCACTTTCACTTGCTGATTACTCCCGGGCTGCAAGTTACCCTTGAGCGCGCCATGCAGTTCATCAAAGGCGGGTACTCCTATCGTGTGAAAAAGGAGTTGGGATTGGCCGGTGAAAGATGGCAGACCAGCTTCCACGATCACCGCGTGCGAGACGCAGCCGAGTATCAGAGATTCCGTACTTACATTCATCAGAACCCTGTGCGGCGAGGACTAGCTGAGAGTGCTGAGCGGTATCCCTACAGTTCGGCCAATCCGAAATTTGCTTTGGACGCGGTCCCGCAGCGGCTGAAGCCGGTCGCTTAAGAACAGCCTTGATGCAGGCCTGAAGGCCTGCTCCACCCGTCTGAACAATCCAGCATGGCGACACGGGGCGTTCCACGGCCCTGTGGTTATAGAATGACGGCAGGCATGAAAACCTCAAATCCCCCAGCCGAAGCCGGCGTGAATACACCCGTCGAGGTCCGCTCCTCGAATTTTCTTCGCGACATCATCGTCGAGGACTTGAAGGCGAAGAAGTTCGGCGATGCCGTTATCCAGACGCGCTTTCCTCCCGAGCCCAACGGATATCTTCACATCGGGCATGCCAAGGCCATCTGCCTCGATTTCGGGCTGGCGGACGAGTTCGGCGGCAAGACCAACCTGCGCTTCGACGACACCAATCCCGAGAAGGAAGAGACCGAATACGTCGATTCCATCAAGGCCGACGTCGAGTGGCTGGGCTTCCACTGGGATGGGCTCTACTACGCCTCCGACTACTTCGATCAGCTTTATGAGTGGGCGCTCAAGCTCATCAAGGCGGGCAAGGCTTATGTGGACGATCTCTCCGCCGACGAGATCCGCGATTACCGCGGCACTCTGACCGAGCCCGGCAAGAACAGCCCGTATCGCGACCGCTCGATCGAGGAGAATCTCGACCTGTTCCAGCGCATGCGCGCCGGCGAATTTCCCGATGGCTCGCGGGTGCTGCGCGCGAAAATCGACATGGCTTCGCCCAACATGAACATGCGCGATCCGGTGATGTACCGCATCCTCCACGCTGAGCACCATCGCACCGGCCCCAAGTGGTGCATTTATCCGATGTACGACTACGCGCACGGGCAGTCGGATTCGATCGAGCGCGTCACCCACTCCATGTGCACGCTGGAGTTCGCCGACCATCAGCCGCTCTACCGCTGGTACATCGAGCAGTTGGGCATCTTCCCTTCGCAACAGATCGAGTTCGACCGCCTGAACCTGACCTACACGCTGCTGAGCAAGCGCAAGCTGCTGCAACTAGTGCGCGACGGGCACGTACGCGGCTGGGACGATCCCCGCATGCCCACGCTCTCGGGCATTCGGCGGCGCGGCTACACGCCCGAGGCCATCCGCACCTTCGTCACCCAGGCCGGGGTCTCGCGCACCGACGGCATCACCGATTTCGCCATGCTGGAGCACTTCGTGCGCGACGACCTCAACCGCCGCGCCCCGCGCGTCATGGCCGTGCTGCGTCCGCTGAAGCTGGTGATCGACAACTATCCCGAAGGCCAGAGCGAAGAGTGCGACGCGGTCAACAATCCGGAAGATCCCAGCGCCGGAGCGCGTAAAGTTCCGTTTTCGCGCGTGCTCTACATCGAGCAGGATGACTTCCGCGAAGAGCCGCCCAAAGGCTACTTCCGGCTGTCTCCCGGCCGCGAGGTGCGGTTGCGCTATGGCTACTTCGTCAAGTGCACGAGCTTGGTGAAGAGCGCGAGCGGCGAGGTGGTTGAAGTCCACTGCACCTACGATCCCGCGACCCGCGGCGGCAACGCTCCGGATGGACGGAAGGTAAAGGCGACCATCCACTGGGTCTCGGCCGCGCATGCCATCGACGCCGAAGTGCGGCTCTACGACAAGCTCTTCACCAAGCCCTATCCCAACCAGGTCGAAGAGGGGCAGGACATCGCCGCGAACCTCAATCCGGATTCGCTCGAAGTCGTGACGCAAGCGAAGCTCGAGCCGTCGCTGGCCACTGCCGCCGCGGGATCGCGCTACCAGTTCGAGCGTCTGGGATATTTCTGCGCCGATCCCGACTCCGCGCCCGGTAAGCCGGTGTTCAACCGCACCGTGGCGCTCAAGGACACCTGGGCCAAGATGGAAAGGAAGGCAGGGTGAACCGAGGTCCTTCGTCGCGCTCACCTCGCAAGCTCGGCTCGCGCTTCCTCAGGATGACAATTTTTTGGGATAGTGCCGAACTGCAGGGCTGAAGCCCTGCTCCACCCACCGCTCACGAAAATGGATTGGGATGGCCGGCGATCCCTGTGGTAAAAGCGTTGCGTGCCCGGCAAGCGTTTCGGATGGCCGCAGGTGTACGCGTTGCTACTGCTGTGGGCGTTTGTGCTGCAAGCGCTCTGGATAATCCACCACACGCCGCTGCGCTGGGCGGAGGTAGCTTACGCGCAAGCCGGCCTCGATCAGCTTGCGGGAAAAGTTCTGCCACGCGACACCGGCGCGCAGCCGGTTCCGGCGGTGGTCGCCGCCGCTCCCATTGTGGTCGCCAACCGAATGGTTGCGTCGCTCTCGCCCGATGGTTTGAAGTGGCTGCTGCGCCTGCCCTTTGTCGCGATCGGATGGCTGCTGGGCGCCTCCATCTGGTATGTCGCGCGGCGGCTCTACGGCAATGCCGGCGGATACATCGCGCTGGCACTCTATTGTTTCTCGCCCGCCGTGTTCTTTCCCTGGCCAGGACCGCTGCTCACCGGCAGCCTGGGGATCTTTGGGACAATCTTCGTGGCCATCGCCGCGTCCCACACGCTTTACGCTCCGGCGGGGGCGGCGATTTCGGAGCTGCGCTCGCGCTGGCGGCGGATCATCCTGCTGGGACTGGCCATCACGCTGGCCGCCGGCTCCGGCTGGTGGGCGATCATGCTCGTCCCGCTCGGCCTGGGATTCATGCTCTACCTGGTCCCCGAGCGCCGCCTGGCATCGGTGGCATTGGTGTTGTCATCCTGCGCGGTCGCCCTGGTCCTCCTGCTGGGCTGCTACGGATTTCGCCCGCGCGCGCTCGCCGCTGCCATCACCCGGTCCGACTTCCTGCCGCTTCTGCGCGCGATGGTCGCCGGCGAGATGCTGCGCGCCTACGTGACCGGAATCCGCCATGCACAAAACCCGGTTTTATTGGTGCTCGCGGCCATCGCGCTGGCCGCGTATTTCGCCTGGAGCCGCTGCCGGTATTTCGGGAACACCGCCCCGCTGCTCTCGCTGCTCGTGCTAGCCGCGCTCGGGCTGGCCGCGTTCTTGGATTTTCTTGTGGGACCGTTCCCCTTTCGCGCCACCTCATTTCTGTATGTCTTCGTCGGCGGTGTTTTTGCCGACCTGCTGGAAAGCCGCTGGCGCAAGGCTTGTGGAATCCTATTTTTAGGGCTGCTGGTAGCCTACGCGGTGGTGTCGGTTATGGCCGTCGCCCGGCTGCGTCTCAGCGGGCTGCCCTGACGGGGCGGAAACCCAGAGCTGGCGGGCTTTTCGGCCGATGCAACTTTTCTCTGTCTTTGGGGTATCATATAAGTATGAAGCGGGGGTTGACGCTCGCGCTTTTGGCCCTGGCCACGTCCGTGGTGGTGAGCGCGCAAATCCATGGCGGGGGCGGACACGCTTCCGCGGGAGCGAGCCGAGGCGCAACGTCGGGGTTCCGTGGCAGCGCCAGTTCCGCTGGCCCGCGTAGTTTCGCGGGCGGCGTCCCCGCCCAGCGGGTGGGCAGCGGGATCGCCTTCGGGCATCACCCGGGGTTTGTCACCGGATCGCGCGGCCGCGATCTTCACCACCGCCGCTACTACCCAGGGATCGTTGGCCCTTACTACTGGCCGTATTACGGGTCGTACTATCCGTACGACGCATACTACTCCAACGATTATCAGCCGAATCAGGCAGTGGCGGATTCCGCGCCGGACGACGACCGCTACGGCGATCACAGCTACAACGAGCAGCGGAGTTCTCCGCCGCCGCGCGCGCAGGCGCCTGCTGCACCCGAGCCGGAGCAGGATCCGACCGTGCTGGTCTTCCGCGATGGCCACAAGCAGGAAGTTCGGAACTACGCCATCGTAGGGCAGATGCTGTGGGACTTCGGCGCCAAGGGCACCCACAAGATCCCGCTCGCCGACCTCGATCTCGATACCACCCGCAAGCTGAACGACGAGCGCGGCGTGGATTTCGTCCTGCCCAAGGGCTGAGCGGTTTCACGCTCCCAGCCCAATTTCCAAGAAAGTAATACGCCGGTGGCGCCCTCGCGCGTGTGGGCGAGACGCCCACACGGACAGCCGCCGAGACGGCGGCGCTACAGTATCTTCCGAACCACGCCTGTGCCGCGCGGGAGCGCGTCGCGCAGTTCGCGCATGGTCCGTTTCAGCACCGGATGGCGCACCTCGCCGGCAATCTCGCACAGCGGCTCCAGCGCGAACCGGCGCTCATGCAGGGCGGGGTGGGGAATGGTGAGCTCGCGCGTGTCCACCACCGAGTTGCCAAACAACAGGATGTCGATATCGATGGTGCGCGGGCCCTTGAGCTGAAGCCGCCGCCGGCCCATCTTCTGTTCGATGGCCAGCACGCGGCCCAGCAGGCTGCGCGGCATGGCCTCCGTTTCGAGCGCGACGGCGCAGTTCAGGAACCAGGACTGGGCCGCGAACTCGACCGGCTCCGTCTCGTAGAACGACGACACCGCTTTGACTTCGCCCAGCTCGCCCAGGCGCGCGATAGCCGTCTCCAGGTTTGCCCGGCGGTCCCCAACATTCGATCCCAGGGAGAGATATACGGTCTTTTTCAAGTTGTCAGTTGCCAGTTGTCAGTTCTCAGCGGGTTTCACTAACAACTGACAACTGGTAACTGGCAACTGTTTGCTCGGCGGTTTCGTCCACCGTGGCTTCTTCCCACAGCGAGCGGTCCCGCAGCAGCATGGAGACCATGGCGGTGTGCATGGCGTGGCCGGCGCGGTCGGCCACCACGCGGCCCAGGATGCGCCGGCCCAGGAGCGCCAGGTCGCCGATGAGGTCCAGCATCTTGTGGCGCACGAACTCGTCCGGGTAACGCAGCGGACCGTTGATCACCCCATCGCGGTCGAGCACGATGCAGTTCTCCTGGGAAACGCCGCGGATCAGGCCCATGTTGCGCAGGGCCCGCTCATCTTGCACTGAGCCAAAGGTGCGCGCCGGCGCGATCTCCCGCCGGAAAACCTCCGGCGTGAACTCGGCGGAGTAGGTTTCCGCCCCGATCAGGGGATGCGGGAAGTTGATGCTGTAGGAGATGGAGTAGGATTCGGCAGGATAGATGGCGATGAACTTGTTGCCTTCGCGCAGCTCGACGGCGCGCAGGATGCGCATATAGGTCCGCTGGCGGCGCTGCTTGCGAATGCCGGCCCGCAGCACCATCTCGACGAACGGTTGCGCGCTGCCGTCCAGGATGGGCAGCTCCAGGTTATCGAGCTCGACGATGACGTTGTCGATGCCCATGCCCATCAGGCCGGCCAGCAGGTGCTCGGTGGTGGAGATGAGCACGCCCTTCTTCATCAGGCTGGTGGCGTAGCTGACGCGAGCCACGTTGCGCCCGATGGCCTCGACCTCGAAGCCCTCCAGGTCGCTGCGGCGGAAAACCACTCCGCTGCCCGGAGCCGCCGGAAGCAGCCGCAGGCTGACCTTTACCCCGCTGTGCAGTCCCACCCCTGCACAATCCACCGCGCCACGAATTGTCTGCTCGCGTACCAAGGCTATGTGGTTGTAGATGAGTAGATTACCAGCAAGGCTGTGGGGTTAGGCTGCGGCTAATTTGCCACAGTTCGTGGCAGGAATGGCGGCCCGGTTTCCGGTTGGATCCACCACGGAGGCACGGAGACACGGAGACTTGCTTGCTCTTGTTTCTCCGTGCCTCGTGTCTCCGTGGTAGGTTTTGGTATCCAAGGCTACTCACCGCTTGGGCACGTACGTCGCCGTGGCCGTGAACTTCGAATCCGGGGTGCCCTGGTTGTAGCTGACAGTCTGAATGAAGCGCTGGCGGGTGATCTCACCGTTCCGCATTGTAAGGACGGTGTGGGCGGTATTGAAGCCCTGCTCCGGACGCCAGTTGTCGTACACCTCGGCCTCTTCATCCTTCTCCCGCGACACCGGGTCGCGCACCAGGTAGCTCTTCTTGACCGGCAGGTGGGTGAGCCGGTCGATGGCGAGCGTGACCGCCTCGTCCTTGCTGTTGATGATGGTGACCTTGTCCACCTGCTTGTCCTGGGTGAGCCCGAACCCCTCATAGATAAGCGCCGTGTCGGGCTGCTTCAGCCAGACGCGTAACACGGTGTTCAGCGAATGCTCCCGCGCGCGCAGATATTCCTTCAGGTCTTCGGGGTCGACCGTCCGCGTGCCTTTGAAGGTGATCTCCCAGCCCTGGCCGCCGTTGTAGACGTAGATCACGTCGCGCTGCTTGCTGAGCTCGAAGCGCTCTTTGTCCGGCCACTTCCAGAATCGCCAGAACAGCGAGCCCTGGCCCGAAGGATTGCCGTGATAAAAGCCGTAGGAGCGCCCCTGCTGCTCCATGTCCTGCAGGTTCAGAAAGGCCTGCCCGCCCAGCGCCTGGATCATCTGGTCCAGCAACATCCGGGCCTTCTTCACCCCGGGATCTTCGCTGGCCATATCCTGGCCGGACTTCTGCGCGGGGCTCTGCGCTGCCAGCGGGAGGGCCAGCAGCAGCGCCGTAATCAGGGCTGGGAGTCTCATCCGATCAGCACTCAGTAGTCAGCACTCAGCATTCAGCAAAACCAAGATCCCTCGCTACGCTCGGGATGACAAGGGGTGAGTGGGGCTTGGGTTTTCAATCACCCGATGACCCGATCTCCCGATCACCCGATCTCCCGATGGCTCACCCCACCAGCACCGCCCCGCCATTCACATTGAAGATTTCGCCGGTGATGAAGCCCGCGTGCTCGGTGCACAGGAACAGGATCGGCGCCGCGATCTCTTCCGGCGTGGCTACCCGCCCGAGCGGGATCTTCTCCAGCACCCGCCGGCGCATGTCCGCATCGTTGAGAGCCGGGGCGGCCATGTCGGTGTCCACCCATCCCGGCGCGATGCAGTTCACATAGATGCCATCCGGCGCCAGCTCGGTCGAGAGGCCTTTCACCATGCTGATCAGCGCGCCCTTGGTGGCGGCGTAATCGCAATGGTAGGCTTCGCCGCGCTGCCCGGAGGTCGAGCTCACCAGCACGACGTGTCCGCCCGAGCGCTGCTTCTTCATCTGCGCCACCGCGTGCTTCACCAGGCCGAAGACGCTGTCCAGATTGACGGCGATGGTGCGCCGCCATTGCGCGTCGCTCATCTCGCTCACCGGCACATCCTGCGGCGGCCAGATACCGTGGTTGGCGACCAGGATGTCCAGGCGCCCGAAGCGCTGGACCGCCGCCTCGATCAGCTTCTTCGCGCCCGCAGTGTCGTCAAGGTTGGCTTCGAGCGCGGCGCAGTTCTCGTTGCCGCAAGCACCGGCCACTTCATCGGCAGCGCGCTTGTTTTTCTGGTAGTTGAACATCACCCGCGCGCCGGCGGCCACGAACATCTTCACCGCCGCGGCCCCAATGCCGCGGGAGCCTCCGGTGACCACGGCTACTTTGTTTCGGAGCGAGAGTGTGATTCCGTCTGGCGGCATTGGGTCTTTGTATCCGCGTCTATCCGCCCTCGACTACGCTCGGGGCAGGCTATCCGCGGCGGAAAAGGTTTTTGCTGCCTCGACCAGCCCGCGGAAGATGGCCCGCGAGTGCGGATCGTCAACGTAGGATCGCTCGGGATGCCACTGCACCGCGATCACCCAGTGGTCGGGCGAGACGCCCTCGACAGCCTCGATGACGTTGTCCTCGGGACAGCGCGCCACCACGCGCAGGCCGTCGCCCACTACGTCCGCCGCCTGGTGATGGCTGGAGTTGACCGCCAAGTCCAGCGGACCGATCCCGGTCTCTTCCTGGCTGACCAGCAGGCCGGCCAGCCGCGAAA
>DATNJE010000062.1:0-4781 GCA_035604095.1 Terriglobales bacterium | reverse complement strand
GTAATCGACTTCGAGCGCTTTGGATGCGGGGATCCCGCGAAAGACGTGGGCTCGTTCCTGGCCCACACCCGCAGCAGCGGCTGCCTCGCGCGTAAGCCCCCACGAGTGGTTGACCAGGAGACTGGGGAGTTCCTGGCCAGTTACTTCAGCGCCCTCCCCTTGGCCACTGGGGCAGCCACTGCATCGCGGATTTCGGCCTTCGACGCGCTCTCCTCGCTGGAAGCGCTCTATTACGTGGCCGCCGTCCTGAAGGTCGACGACCAACCCAAGCTCACAGCTTATCTGGAGTGCGCCGAACGATCGGGCGTGCTCCTCACCCACCATATCGCCATACGGCGGCGGCGCGCGCTCAGCAATCCGCAATATCAGGCCGCCGCCGGCGCAGGAGTGTAAGAAATGTCCCACGCAGGGACCCGAGCAGAACGAGAGTCGTGGAAGCAGCAGTGTGAGGCCAGGTTCGCCGAGCCCGGCTTCATCCGCGGCAAAGTGGAGCCGCTGATCCCCGAGCTGGCCGGCAACGGAGACCGCGCCGCCACCGCCACCTTCGCCCGCGCCAAGGCCACCGGCCGCATGACGCTGCGCTACGACTTCGAAGAGGCCACCGCCGTTTACGCCAAGGCGTATTACGGCAACGGGCTGGGTCTGCGGGCCTACGAGTGGTTGCGCTTGTTGTGGAAGGACGGATTCGATTCCGAATCCTGCTTCCGCGTGCCGGAACCCCTGGGCTATCTGGCGGAAGACGGCATGCTGTTGATGCGCGAAGTCCACGGCACTCCGGCGTCCGAGCTGGCGGCCGAGGGCCCGCGCGAAAAGGCGGTGGAAGCGATGCGCCTGGCGGCGCGCTGGCTGCTGCGATTCCACCAGTCCCACCTGGAAGCGCTGGACGTCGAGCCTCCCTGCGAACAGATCGAAGTTCTCAAGACCGCTGCCTTGCTGGCCAAAGTGGCAGCACAGTTTCCGGAGCGGGCTTCGGCGCTCATCGACATGGTGCACCAGCTCCGGGAATTTGCGCCCTCGGCCGCTTCGCCGGTGGGCCTGGTGCCGCTGCACGGGCAGTACCGGCCCGCGCATGTGCTGATCAACTGCGACTCGGTGTGCGTGATCGACCTGGACAAGATCCGCCGGTCGGATCCGGCCAAGGACGTATCGCGCTTCGTGCACGTGCTCAAGAAAACCTGTTACGAGGCCGGCGGCGACGCCGCCCGCGCCGATCTGCTGGGACGCGAGTTCGTCGACGAATACCGCAAGGGCGCTTCCGCGAACCTGGCCAACCTGGCGTACTTCGACGGGCTGTACGCCTTGAAGGCCTTCGCCAAGGTGGTAAAGAGCGGCAAGGTGGGAGAGCCGGCGCGCGAAGCCATGGAGAGGCTGTACCTCGACGACTTCGAGCGCGCGACCCAGCAACCGGCCGCCAGCAAAGTGGCTTAAGTTCCAAATTTCAACGAGGAAAGACGGTTCCATGCAGGCCGATATGGAATTCGAAGGCGACAAACAATTGGGGGTGATCCCGGCCAGCGACCGGCACAGCAAGGATGCTCTGGCGCGGAAGGCGGCCGAACTGACCGCCAACGAGTTCGTGCGGGAGCGCATCCTGCCGCTGCTCAACGGATCGGTGGCCGAGAGGCCATTCACGGCTTCGGTGGCGCAGAACACCGGCACCGGCCGGCTGGCGCTGATCTATGAATTCGCCTCCGATTGCGGGGCGGTGGCCAAGCTGTACACCGACGAACTGGGCCCGCGCAGCTACGCCGCCCTGCAGGCTTTGTGGAACGGAGGCTTCGGGCCGGAGTCGCGCTACCAGGTTCCGGAGCCGCTGGGATTCCTCGCCGACCACAACCTGCTGCTGATGCGCCGGGTGCCGGGAGTGTCGATTTCCGCCGCCATCCGCGGCGACAACTCCATCGACCTGGTCGAGTCCTGCCGGGAAGCGGCGCGCTGGCTGGTGGCGCTCCATCGTTCCTCGCTGGATATCGGCCAGCGTGAAACCGATTGGGATTCATTGAAGCTGTTCCGCATGAGCACTCGTTTCCTGAAGGCGGCCGCGGCCAAGCCGGAGCACCTCGATACCATGCGCGACCTCCTGGATGCAGTTGAGGAGCGCATCCTGAATCTGCATCACGACCGCCGTCTGGTGCAGACCCATGGCCGTTATCACTCCGACCACGTCTTGATCAGTCCGCAGGCCACTTGCGTGATCGACCTCGACCGCGTCGGCTGGTCCGATCCCGGGAAGGATATCGCCGAGTTCGTGCGCGTGCTGCGCTCCACCGCGTTCAAGAATGGCGACGACATGGCCCGCATCGACCAGGCCACCGCCGCCTTCCTCGAAGAGTACCTCGGCCACTTGCCAGAAGCGGCCAAAACGCTGGGCTGCTACTGGGCCAGCTTCAGCTTCCACAGCTATCTGGGCGTGATGAAGAAGACGCGCGACAAAGCGCGCCGGACCTGGCAGGAGTTGATCGACTTTTATAGCAACGAAATCCGCTGCGCCTTGCAATACGGGATATGAGCTCAAGACGACGCCACAAACCGCTGGATGGAGGAAAGGCAGCCGCCCCGCCGACGCGCACCCTGCGCCGGCTTTGCCGCTATGCCCTGCGCGCCTGGCAGGTTCTGGGGGGGCTCGGGGTGTGCATCATCGCCACATCGCTGCTGGACCTGGCGGTCCCCTGGGTGATCGGTTTCCTTCTGCTGGACCGCGTCATCAAGAAGAGCGATATCCATGCCCTGCCGCTGGTGCTGTTGTTGCTGACCGGCGTGTTTGTGGGCCAGCGGATCGCCGGCTTCGGGCAGGATTACCTCCAGGAACTGGCGAACCAAAGGATCCTGAACCAGCTTCGCTGCGATCTTTACGAGCACACCATCAACCTGCCGGTGCGCTTCTTCGACCGCGGGCGCACCGGAGAGCTGCTGGCCCGCCTCAGCGGTGACATCGACACGGTCAAAGGTTTCCTCGAAACCCTGATGCAGGATATCGGCTCGCAGGTGGTGATGCTGGTCGGCGTGTTGACCTTCCTCTTCGCTTTGAACCGGCGCCTCACCATGTACGTGCTGCCTACGGCGGCCGCCCTGGCGCTCTCCGTCTTCCTGTTCAAGAAGACGGTGAAGCGATCCTCGCGGCGAGTGCGCGACCTGGTGGGCGAGATGTCCAGCCTGGCCGAGGAGGCCATCTCCGGCGTGCGCATGGTGAAGGCGTCCTGCGGGCAGGATTTCGAAGTCAACAAGTTTGCCGGCAAATCCACCGAGCTGCTGCGCGGACAAGTGCGGCTGGCCAAGCTCTCGTCGTATTACTCCTCGAGCGTGGAGATCTGCATCTTCACCGGCACGGTAATTGTGGTCGCCATCGGCACTCCCTGGGTGCTGGCGGGAACCTTCACCGTCGGCGCCTTGGTCGCTTACCTCAGTTATGTCAACAAGCTCTACAGCCCGGTCAAGAAGCTGAGCAAGATCAATCTCTCAATCCAAAAGATTCTGGCCGCCGGCGACCGCGTCTTCGAGATCATGGATGTGCCGCCGGAGTCGCTCTCCCAGCCGCGGGCCCAAGCCGCGAAGATGATTCCCGTCCAGGTGCCCGCCCAGCTCACCGGCGCCATCGAATTCGAAAATATCAGCTTCGAATACGAGCCCGGCAAGCCGGTGCTGAAGAACTTCAACCTGCGGGCGGAGCCGGGAGAAATGGTGGCGCTGGTCGGCCCCAGCGGCGCGGGCAAGACCACCATCGTCAACCTGCTGCTGGGTTTCTACACCCCGACTGCGGGCCGGCTGCTGTTCGACGGCATTGCCGCCGATCACTATCCGCTGGAAGCGCTGCGCAAACAGATCGCGGTGGTGTCGCAGGAGACCTTCCTGTTCAGCGGCACGGCACGCGACAACATCGCCTATGCCAACCCCGACGCCACCGAGCAGCAAGTCGAGGACGCCGCCCGGGCCGCGCACGCGCACGAGTTCCTGAGCCAGTGTCCGGAGGGATATCAGGTCCAGGTTGGCGAACGCGGCTACCAGCTCTCGGGCGGACAGCGGCAGCGCATCTCCATCGCCCGGGCGCTGCTGCGTAACCCGCGGATCGTCATCTTCGACGAGGCTACCTCGCATGTCGATTCCGAGTCGGAGCGGCTGATCCAGGAAGCGCTGGAGAAGGTTACCAAGGGCAGAACGGTGTTCGTGGTGGCGCACCGGCTGTCCACCATCCGCCGCGCCGACAAGATCGTGGTCATCGAAAACGGCGGCATCGCCGAGATCGGCAAGCATGAGGAGCTGCTGGCGCGGGCCGGGACTTATCACCGGCTGCACGTGCTGCAGGCCAGCGTGCCGGATACGGTGAATTAAATGGTGAAATCCAGCAGGAGAGTCGAGTCGTGAAGAGAGTCGGAAAAGCGGCGAAGTACGGTCTGCCCGTCGCCCTGCTGCTGTGCCTGGGCGTGCTGGTGGGCTGGGACACCAGCCGGGCCAACGTCAAGCCGCGCCACGCCGGCAACGCGCAGTTGAAGAATTATGGCGTGATCTGGCCCAACAAGCTGACCCGCTCCGGCATGCCGCACTCCGATCAGGGATGGGAATGGCTCCACAACCAGGGCGTGAAGAGCGTGGTCACCTTCCGCCCCGAGCACGATGTGAACTACGACCAGTTCGGCTTCCAGGTGATGCGCCTTCCCATGGAAGAAGATCCCCCCACCGAACAACAGGCTGAGGAATTCTTTCGTTTTATTCAAGACCCGAAAAGGCAGCCGGTGCACATCCATTGCACGGCTGGAGTCGGGCGCACCGGGTTGATGGCGGCGCTT
>DATNJE010000061.1:0-7488 GCA_035604095.1 Terriglobales bacterium | reverse complement strand
TTCTGAAAGTGGACCCGATCTGGGATCCCCTGCGCTCCGACCCGCGCTTCAATGACCTCCTGCGCCGCATCGGCCTCACGCCGTAGGCGGCTTCGGAACGCTCAGCTCACGCCCACCGTCTCCGAGTTGTTCTGCGCCGCGAACAGCGCCTCGATCTGCGCCCGATAGCGTTCCTCGATCACCCGGCGGCGCATTTTCATGGATGCCGTGAGCTGCCCGTCGGCGACGGTGAACTCGTCCGGGATCAGCACGAACTTCTTGATGGTCTGGTACTGGGCGAGGTTCTCATTCACCTTGGCGACGATGCCTTCATAGAGCGCCTGCACCTGCGGGCTGGCGACGAGCAGCTGCCGGTCGGCGAAGTTGATGCCCTGCGCGCCTGCCCACTCTTCCAGCGCCGCGAACTCAGGGGCGATCAGCGCCGCGGCGAACTTGCGCCGGTCGGCGAACAGGGCGGCGAACGCCACCAGCGGACTCGTCTTCAGCGCCAGCTCGATGGGCTGCGGCGCGATGAACTTGCCGCCGGTGGTTTTCTGCAGGTCCTTCTTGCGGTCGGTGATGGTCAGGAAGCCGTCGCCGTCGAGCGACCCGATGTCGCCGGTCTTGAAGAATCCGTCTTCAAACGCGTGGCGGGTCTCCTCCGGTTTGTTCCAGTAGCCCTTGAAGATCGACGGGCCCCGCACCAGAAGCTCTCCATCGGAGGCAATCTTGAACTCCAGATTCTGCAGCACCTTGCCGACAGTGCCGATGCGGTGCTGCTGGGGAGTATTGATGGCGATCACCGGCGAGGTTTCCGTCAGCCCGTAGCCTTCGTGGATGCGGATGCCGGCGTCGGCGAACCACTCGGCCAAGTCGAGTCCGAGCGGCGCGCCGCCGGAGATGAAGATATCCACGCGCCCTCCCAGTCCGGCGCGGATCTTCGAGTAGAGCAGGGAATCGGCCAGCTTCCAACCCACCGACTCGGGCCGCTGGCCAGCCAGGATCTGGCCGCGATGAGCGCGGCCCACGCGCATCGCCCAATCGTAAACCGTGCGCTTGAGGCCTTTGCTGGCTTCCCGCCGCGCCTTGTCGCGGACTTTCTCGTACACGCGCGGCACGCCTACGAAGATCGTCGGGCGGACCTCGGCCAGGTACTGCGGCAGCACGTGGAAGCCGGGGCAGTAGGCGACGGTGACGCCGTACTGGAACAGCGAGTAGTCCAGGTGCCGCGCCGTGACGTGCGAGAGCGGCAGAAACGAGATGCCCACTTGCCCGGGCATGAGCCGGAAGTGGTCCAGCGAGTAGGCCAGGTTCGAGACCAGGTTGCCGTGGGTGAGCATGGCGCCCTTGGGATCGCCGGTGGTTCCTGAGGTGTAGATGATGGTGGCCAGATCGTCCGGGCCGATGGCCTTGGCGCGCGCGTCCATCTCCGGGTCGCGCCCGGTGTCCGGGTTCATCATCATGCGGTGCATAGGGATGCCTTCGGGGATGCCCACGTAATCCATCACCACCACTTTTTCCAGCGCGGTCTGCGGCTTGATGGCCAGCACCCGCTTCAGGTGCTCGACGGTGGAGACGAAGATCACGCGCGCGCCCGAGTCCTTGAGCACGGCGGCGGTCTGCTCGTCGGTCAGCGTCGGGTAGACAGGAACATCCACGGCTCCCAGCAGCATGGTGGCGAAGTCCGCCACTGCCCATTCCGGGCGGTTCTCGCTGAGGATGGCGACGCGGTCGCCCTTGCCGATGCCCCACTTGGCCAGCGAGCGCGCCGTGCCGACCACGTCGCGGTAGAGCTCGCGCGAGGAGATGGGAATCCACTTGACGGTCTGCTTGTAAAGCATCGCCTGGTCGAGGTTGCGCTCGACGACAGAGAGGAAGATGTCGTTGATGGTCTGGTTCATTTCTTGCCGTGCCCCGCGGTGCTCTGGCGGGTGGTGCGTTCAAGGGCTGACCGTCAATGTACTTGGAATCTGGCGGCTATGGCAATGCTGTCGGCGGTGCCGGGCCCGCGATCCGCTGGTAATATATAAGACCTGCTGCCCGGCCCGTGGGGAAGGCCGGAATCCCTTCAGCGCAAGGTTGCGAGGTTTTATGTCAAAAACACTGATGGCCACCGTGCTCACGCTTGCCATGTTGCTGGCCGCCACCGGCGGCGCCGCCCGTCCTCCCGAGGACAAGCCGGTTCCGCCGCCGATGAAGATCAAGGTCGGCGATATGGCGCCCGATTTCACCCTGCTCGCCTTCGACGGAAAAGAACTGAAGAAGGTCTCACTGCACGATTACCGCGGCAAGAAGAACGTCGCTCTGGCGTTTTACGTCTTCGCCTTTACCGGCGGCTGAACCAAGGAGATGAAGGCCTTCCAGCAGAATATCTCCAAGCTGGAAGCCGCCGACACCCAGGTGCTGGGTGTGAGCATGGACAGCCCCTTCTCCAACTTCAACTTCGCGAAGATAAACGACATCAGTTTTCCCTTGCTGGGTGACTGGGGTGGCGCCGTTACCAAGGAGTACGGCCTTACCACGGAACGCGATATTCAGGGCACCAAGATGACCACGGCGCGCCGGGCCACCTACCTCATCGACAAATCAGGTAAGGTGATCGAAGAGCAGGTGGACAACGATGCCGTGGATCCGACCAAGGTGATCGAGGCCTGCGAACGCCAGAAGCTCAAAGGATAATCCGGGCCACGGGATTGAGCGTGGGGCCTTCGGGCCCCCTTCTGCTACTCGCTCTTGAATAAGTCCAGCAACACCGCTGTTTCAGCGGTGATTGCGGCCTTCAGAGTTGGCTCGCGCTCGGGAGCCCATTGCGGCGAATGCAGCTTCGGAAGTGGAACGCCGGACTGACGTGCGGCCTCCAATTTCGCCGGGTCTACGGCCCCGATGTGCAGTAACACTGCCGGAACACCGGCGCCAGCCCGTACTGCGAGAAATCTTCTGATGTCATCTCCGCCGGCATCTCGACCACGTTCTTGGGTCCAAGCGTGGCGCGCAAAACGGCCACCATCCGGCGGGTCAACTCCGGCTCGTTGTACACGGCGTCGGTGCCGGACTTCGCTTCTACCAGCGGCTCTTTGGGCGCGTTGGCCGCGAGGGCTTCGCCCTTCGCTTCCCGCTCGATCGCGGCCAATAGGCGTTTGCGGGCTTCCGGGTTGAACGTCCGCACCGTGAGCAAGAGCTTGACCTGCTCGGGGATGATGTTCGCTACCGTCCCCCCGTGGATGCTGCCAACCGTGATCACAGCCGGGTCCATGGGATTGTTTTCCCGCGAGACGATGGTTTGCAAACCCAGAATCATGCGCGCCGCGATCACAATGGGATCGACCGTAGTGTGGGGAGCAGCGCCATGTCCGCCCCGGCCGAAAATCGTTATCTCAAGCGTGTCCGCGGAGGCGCGGAAGAAGCCGGCGTGATAGCCGATAACGCCTGATGGCAGCGTAGGCTCGTCATGCAGCGACAAGGCGTAATTCGGTTTCGGGAAGCGTGTGAACAAGCCATCCTTCACCATTGCGGCCGCGCCGGAAACGATCTCCTCCGCCGGTTGCCCAACCAGCATTAACGTTCCGCGCCAACGCTGGCGATTTTGCGCCATCAGTTCCGCCGTGCCGGCCCATGCCGACATATGCAAATCGTGACCACAGGCGTGCGCCACGGGAACGGTTTCGCCCGCCGCGTTCTTGGTTTTGACGGTGCTGGCAAACGGCAGTCCGGTCTTTTCCTCGATCGGCAAAGCATCGAGTTCAGTGCGCAACATCACGGTGGGCCCCGGCCCATTCTTCAGGATGGCAACGATGCCCGTGCCCCCAATGCCGGTGGTGACGTCATAGCCCAGGGCCTTAACGCGCTCAGCCAGTTCGGCCGCTGTCCGTTGCTCGTGAAACGCAAGCTCGGGATTGCGATGCAGGTCAATGTAGAGCTTCTCAATTTCCGGGTAGATCGCGTTCACTTGCTGCGAAGAGGGGAAAATTGACGTGCCACTGCTGACCTGCGCAGGGGTGTTGGAGCTGATAACCAGAACCATGATTGCCAGGAATGCTGCAAGTCGTCCCATGAGAATCTCCTTGAGCTTATTAGCGTGATTCAGCACTCATCGTCGGTGCGCGGGCGAACTATACCCTTCGGGCAGCGTCGGCAGCAAGGATTCGGACGCTTCTTGAAGTCCGCCCGGTACCTACAGCAGGTGGAGCAGGCGGACCATGGTGCGGACGGCGGCTTGGACCATGGACCAGGCGAGGAACGCGGTGCCTAGATAGGCCGCGCAGGCCGCGGCAATAATGAGTAGTCCGGCGGCCAAGAACCGTTTCCAAGTCACACATCTATTCTAGGCTGTTGACGGAAGAGAATGGACCAGAACCTAAGGATGCACGGTCACTGCCGAACGCTGTATCCATTCCCGGATGTGGCGGTTGTCGTCTCGGGGATCAAAGCGCAAGCCAACCAGTTCTTTGGTTTTCCACCGTACTACGGCGCCAACCTTAACGGGACGGCCTGATGGCAAAGCGAATATCAGTAGTACCGGTTGTGCCAACGCGAGCTGGCCTGCCTGCGCCAAGGACATGCCGTTGGTTCCCAATTGCACACTGCGAGCGGTGAAAGTGAGGTCGTGTCCCTCCACTCTGACCTCGGTGGCTAGATGTACTCGCGGATGCTGACGAGCTGGGAAGAAGACTTCCTTGAGGCGGGTAGCCTTCGATCTGCGCAAGGCAGAAAACTTCCGCAAGATGCGCTTCACCGGCATTTTGGTAGGGCGTCCGAGCCTGAGCTGACTTTAGCCCGCGGAGCTAAGAGGCGGAAGGGTACGTTGGTGCTAGCAGGAGGTAACGCAATTCTAATCGGGGACAGAAATGGGGCGGGCAGCGGGTTAACTCGGATTATCCATCAACGCGGAGCAACCCTGCACAATCCGGAGATTGCTTCATAGTTCAGAGGGTTGCGTGATGAGGGATCACGTGTCAGGGCACGGCTTCAGCCGTGCCGTTACACCCCTGAGTTCCGGGCTTTAGCCCCTGCGCATTCGCCCGCTGACAGAGTGTGCAGACGAAATCGATCTTCAAAAATTAAGGCTGGAGAGGCCATCGCCTTTGCTCCCAGGGGCTAAAGCCCGCTCATTACAGCGGCCAAACGGCACGGCTGAAGCCGTGCCCTGACACGTAGTGTCTCACGAGGCAGTTTTTCGTGGCTCACCCGCGAGTCCTCACGAATAATCCAGGCTAGAGAATCTCTACTCTACTCGGACCGAGGCTTTGGTGGTAGCATCCGGCCATCCCTCGGAGGCAGTTATGATTACCCCGCTCCGTCCCATGAGCACGGGCGAGATACTGGACCGGACCTTCAACCTTTACCGTAACAACTTCGTGCTGTTCGTTGGGATCGCGGTTGTGCCGCCAGCGCTGATGCTGGTGGTGCAGCTCATCCAGGCAGGAATGGTGGCCACGGCAGGGCATCCGCGTGCTGTGGGAGCGGGCCTCGCGGTGGCAGGAGGCCTAGGCATGATTGTGGGGGTGGTCGCCTACGTGATCGGGTTGGCCGTGGCCCACGCCGCCACGGTGTTTGCGGTCTCGGCGGTGCACCTGGAAAGGACCACCAGCATCGGCGAGTCCTATGGCCGAGTCAAGGGACACTACGGTCGCGTCGTATGGGTGATCTTCCAAGCTGCCTTCCGGGCGTTCGGCCCTGCAATACTCTTGTTTATCCTTGCCGCCGTCCTGGGGACAGCAATTCCGGGGCAGAAGCCTGGAGCGGCCTTTTTCGGCATCCTTGTCTTTCTGGCGATCGTGGCAGGAGGCCTGATAGGACTCATCCTTTACTTGCGCTACTCCCTGGCGGTACCCGCCTGTGTACTGGAGGACCTTAAGGCCAGCGATGCCATCAAGCGCAGCGTTGTTCTGTCTGCGGGCAGCCGCGGCAAGATCTTCGTAATTTATTTCCTGATGGGCGTCATTAACTACATCATCATGGTGGTGTTCATGATCCCGGCCGCGATACTGGCGGTAGCTGTCGCCAAAGGTTCGCCGGCGGTGGCCTCTTTGTTCACCAGCTTGACTATGTTCCTGGCGGGCGCCCTGGCAGGACCGATCGCCACCATCGCGCTGTCGCTGGTGTACTTCGACCAGCGCGTGCGGAAGGAAGCCTTCGACCTCCAGTTGATGATGGCGGCGGTGGACGGCACGCCTCTTCCAGGCGCGCAGGCTGCCAGCGCGGGATGAGACGGCTCACTCCATTCGCATGGGCAGCGCTTCTGCTGCTCCTGATCGGTGTCTGCCGGGCGGGGCCTGCGCCCTCGTCACCCGAGACCGCGCTGAGCTTGGATGCCTACCAG
The DNA here is from genome assembly GCA_035604095.1 of Terriglobales bacterium. GTDB lineage: Bacteria > Acidobacteriota > Terriglobia > Terriglobales > Acidobacteriaceae > JAHFUA01. The sequence goes on along the minus strand of DATNJE010000061.1, from coordinate 1,190 downwards.
GCGCAACTGCAGGATTGGTCGCAGCAGTTAGGCGCGTTCGAACAGCATCCGGAGCAGGCGCTCCCGTTCCGCGCTTCCTTGCCGCAGAAGTCGGTGGTGAGCGAGGGCGCGCGATCGCTGGAAGTCAGCCACGACTGGCTGAACACCGCGCTGGTGGAATTCATTGCCGCCAAGCCCGAGCGCAAGCCGGAGCTTCTGCGGCAGATGCAAACCCGCCTGGCGGCGCAGCGGCAGGAAGCCGATCTCTTCCGCCAGCCGGCTGCCTACCCGGCGTCTTCGCAGCAGAAGCTGACCGACATCCTCGCCCGCCGCGAGTTCCGCGCCGTGCGTGGGCCGACGCTGTGGGACCAGTTGAAACAGCGGGTCGAGCGCTGGATCATTTATTGGCTGGACCGGGTCTTCAGCCGGGTCGCCGGCACGCAGCACGGCGGCAAGATCGTGGTCTGGTGCGAGATCGCGCTGGCGATTTTTCTGGTCGTGATCTGGCTCAGGCGGATCGCACAGCGGCAACTCATCGACTGGCCACGCGAGCCCGTCCTGTTTGCGCCCTCGCAGAAGCACTGGCGGAAGTGGCTGGCGGAAGCTCGCGAAGCCGCGCAGCAGGGCTGCTGGCGCGAGGCCATCCATTTCGGGTACTGGGCGGCGATCTCGCAACTGGAGCAGGGCGGGGCATGGGCGCCCGACCGCGCCCGTACGCCGCGCGAGTACCTGCGGTTGCTGCCCCGCGCGAGCGACAAGCGTCCCGTGCTCGACGCGCTGACCCGCCGCTTTGAGATCGTGTGGTACGGCCACGCTGACGCCGGCGCCGACGATTTCGCCGCCACGCTCGTCCAGTTGGAGAGGCTGGGATGCCGCTGAAGCTCGCTGCCGCCGACCGCAAGCTGCTCCTCATCTTCGGGGCCGTGGTGACCGTGCTGCTGGTGGCAGTGGCGTTGCTTCAGCCCGCACAGGAGGAAACCGTCGTACCTTCGAGTTACTCGGCGGCGTCGGCCGGCGCAAAAGCTGCCTACCTCCTCCTGAAAGAATCCGGCTACCGGGTGGAGCGCTGGGAGAAGCCGCCGCGCGATCTGCCAAAAGACGGTTCCGGCGCGCTGCTCATCCTCGCCGAGCCCCGGTGGGAGATGGATCGCGAGCACAAGCTGGCGGTGCAGAGATTCCTGGCCAAGGGCGGGCGCGTGCTGGCGACGGGA
>DATNJE010000060.1:0-8297 GCA_035604095.1 Terriglobales bacterium | reverse complement strand
TCGGGGATGGGGATGGCTTCCGGCGCTTTCTCCTCCTGCCGCGGCAGCGATTTCGAGAGCCCCGGCGATTCGTGCGCCACGACGCTCTTGCCCATTTCGTTAGGGGGCAGCGGAATGGCCGCGCTCGAAACCAGCGTGGCGCTCATGGCGCCGCCTCCGCTGCCGCCCGATCCCCAACTGTCGCCGCCTATTCCGCTGATCAGCCCATAAGCTACGATGCTCGCCAACAGGCAGCCGTGCAGCACCAGCGACCAGCCCAGCGGGCCTCGCCATCCTTCGCGTTCGGTGAAGATGTCAGCCTGGGCGGACATTTCTAGCGTCCTTGCTGCGCCCCCGGCGAACTCTGGATGGGCTCGGTGACGATGCTGACGTTGCTGATCCCCGCCTGCTTCACCGCGTCCATCACCGTGGCGAAGGCGCCGAAGGGAACGTTCTGGTCGGCGCGCAGGAAAATCGACTGCCGTCCCGGATCGCGCAGCTTCGCCCGCAGCCGGGCCCCGATCTGGTTGATGTTGATGGGCTCGTTGCCCAGGTACACACGCTGCGAGCGGTCGATGGTGATCACCAGCCGCTCCTCGGTGATTTCCTTCACGGTGCGCGTCTTGGGCACGTTCACCTCGATGCCCGACTGCAGGATGGGCGCCGTGAGCATAAAGATGATCAGCAGCACCAGCACCACGTCCACGAACGGGGTGACGTTGATGTCGGCGAGCGACGTCTGCGTCCGTCCTTGGGCGTTAGTGAAGGCCATCTAGCGCGACTCCGGCCCGCCCCGCTCGGTCGGGCGCTCGACCGCGTTCAGCAGTTCCATGGTGAAGTCGTCCATGCGCGCCCCGAATTCGCGGATGGTGCTGCCGAACTGGTTGTAAGCGATTACCGCCGGGATGGCGGCGAACAGGCCGGCGGCGGTGGTGATCAGTGCCTCGGAGATGCCAGGCGCCACCGCGCGCAGCGTGGCCGCACCCGCCGTGCCCAGGCCATGGAAGGCGTCGATGATGCCCCACACCGTGCCGAAGAGGCCGATGAACGGCGTCACCGCTCCCGTGGTGGCGAGCCACGGCAGCCGGCGCTCCAGGCGCGTCAACTCTTCCGAGGATGCGATCTGCGCCGCCCGCTCGACCGCCACGGGACTCTTCAACATGCCGGCAGGATTGCCCACCTGTCGGCGATACTCCACGTAAGCGCCTTCGAACACCGACACCAGCGGGCTGGGCCTGAACTGCTCGGCGACCGCCGCCATATCCTGCAGGCGCATGGCCTTGCGGAACGCGCGCAGGAAGCGCCCGCTCTGCACCCGCGCGCTGCGGAAGCGGCCCCACTTGGCCACGATGATGGCCCAGGAGAAGAGGCTGAATACCAGCAGGATGAGCAGGACGACCTTAGCGACAGGCCCGGTTTGGCGGATCAGGGTTTCGATTTCGCCGGCGAGGAAGGCACAGAAGAGGTTCGAGGACACCATTTCTGTCCTGACCGTAGCACCAGCGGCAGGACGGCGTCAACGTGGCGGGACCGCGAGAGATAAGGTGCGCTTAAAGGATATCTACAAACCAACCCGCAATCTCACCACCGCGCCGAAACCAACTCCGCACCGGGAGAAACTTCCACCTGCTGGTTCGCGGCCATCCGCCTGGTCCAGACTGCGGTGCTGCGAATCAGTTCGAAGGGACGCTGGTAGCTGGGGCTGGCCACCTGGTACAAGGTTGCGAACCCGTTGCCCTCCACCCGACGCAGCTTGAATTGCTTCTTAGATGGTGGGGAGGGATTACGCCAAATGATGTGGGTTCCCATCACTCCCTCCCCGCCGCGTTGAGGTTGCGGTCACCGCAGCCGCGTTGGAGCCCGGCGGCGGATTGCATCGAGGTACGCATATAAAAACTCCGCATCAAAAACTTCGTTGCCGAAAGCCCCACTGGTTCCCGCAGCACCCGCGTAGTGCACCTTCCCGGCCAAAGCGGCGTTCGCGGTCCGAGACGGCGAAGCCGCGCCGTTCCTGTGGCTTATCCCTTTTTGGAAATCCCGTCACAAGAGAATGTGACGAGGATAGGTGGCGAAATCTCGCCAGCGGTGACGATTCAGCGTCAGGGGGACGTTTCAAGTTTCACGTTTCAAGTGTTGCCGGCCACGTGAGACGTGAAACGGGAAACGTTTTACGAGTAATCCTTGCGGGTGATTCCCAGCTTGCGCATCTTGGAGTTAAGGGTCGTGCGCTTCAGGCCCAGGCGGGCGGCAGCACCTTGCGGGCCGGAGATGAGGCCGCGCGCTTCCCGCAGCACCTTCAGAATGTGATCGCGTTCGGCGTCCTGGAGCGTAGCCACGTCGTCCGCGGCCGCGGCGGCCTCGGGACCGGGCTGCAGCTCCGCCAGCGGTACGTTCAAAACCGTCCCGCGAGTGAGGATGACGGCGCGTTCGATCAGGTTCTCCAGTTCACGCACGTTGCCCGGCCAGTGCCAGCGCTCGAGCGCCTGCATGGTCTCGGCCGGGATGCGCTCGATCTGCTTACCCTTGCTCTCGGCGTGTTTTTGCGCGAAGTAGCGGACCAGCATGGCGATATCCTTGCCGCGCTCGCGCAGCGCCGGCAGCCGAATGGGAAAGACATTCAAGCGGTAGAAGAGGTCGCTGCGAAACTCGCGGTCGGCAACCATCTTGGCCAGGTCGCGATTGGTGGCGGCGATCAGGCGGAGGTTCACGCGCAGGGTGCGGGTCGAGCCCAGGCGCTCGAATTCGCGCTCCTGCAGAACCCGCAGCAGCTTGGGCTGAAGCTCCGGCGGGATGTCGCCCACCTCGTCCAGGAACAAAGTGCCATGGTCGGCCAGCTCGACCCGGCCCACCTTCTGCGAGATCGCACCGGTGAACGCGCCCTTCTCGTGCCCGAACAGCTCGCTCTCCAGCAGTCCTGTGGGGATGGCGGCGCAGTTCAGTTTGACGAAGGTGCGATCGCGGCGCCCGCTCAGGTTGTGGATGGCGCGCGCGATCAGCTCCTTGCCGGTGCCGGTCTCGCCCAGGATGAGGACGGAAGAATCGGTGGGCGCCACCGTCTCCACTTGCTCCAGCGCCCGCTTCCACACTACGCTGTCGCCGATGATCTCCTCGAAGTTGTACTGGGTGCGGATCTCGTCTTCCAGGTAGAGCTTTTCTTCCGCCAGCTTGTCCTTAAGTTCAGCGATCTGGCGGAAGGCGAGCCCGTTGTCTACCGCGATGGCCACCTGGTTGGCCACCTGCCTGAGCAGCTCCAGGTCCGCTTGGGTGAAGGCGGCTTCGCGCCGGCTGAGGACGTTCAACGTGCCCAGCACGCGGTCGCGATTTAGGAGCGGCAGCCAGCAGCCGGAGCGCATGCCTTCCGCAACCAGGAGCTGGGTGACATCGGAAGGGAAGGTTTCCGAATCGAGATGGTTCACCAACAGCGGCTTGCGGGTAGCGAACGCCCGCGCCGCCGGCGTCCCGAAGCCGAAGGTCATGCCCTCGCGAATCAAGCCGCGCCCATTGGGCAAATCCAGAGCCCGGATCTCGAACTGGTTTTGCTCAGGGTCGTAGAGCGCCAGGCTCGAAAAATCGTGGCGGAAGGCGCGGCGGAGGGCCGCCGAGATGCCCGCGAACAGATCCCGCAATTCCAGGTGCGCGACCAGGGTGTTGTTGATCTCCAGCAACATGCGCAGACGGTCGCGCTCCATCGCCAGTTGCTGCTGATAGGAGACGGCGCTCTCATGGGTGAGAACGTTGTCCACGGCGACCGCGACCTGCTCGGTGGCCTGCCGCATCAAACGCTGGTCAGATTCGCTGAAGGCGTCCGCCAAGGTGCTGCCGAAGCTGATGGCGCCGGCGCGCCGTTGCGGGGTGGTCAGCGGCAGCACGTAATACGATTTCAACCCGCTTTCCAGATACAACCGCACCGCGGGAGCGAAGCGCTTCTCCTGTTCAAGATCACGGATCAGCAGCGGTTGCTGGTGCTGCCAGACCCAGCCCGCGGGAATGTCTTCCAGCGGCAGCGCCAACGACAAAGGCACGGTGACCGGCACCGCCGCCTCCAGCACGTTCAGCCGCATCATGTTGCTGGCGGCATCGTGCAGCATCAGGTTCAGGAAATCGAAGCGCACCGCCCGCCGCAGCCGTTGCAGCAGGTCGTGGAACAGTCCAGCCAAGTCGGGATGCGAGGCAATGGAGTGCGACACTTCCACCAGCGCCTCATAGCGGTCTGCTGGCGAGGAGGTGCGCGCCAGCCCCTCGGATTGGCTGACGATACTTAGGTTACGGCCGGCAAAGGACATTCACCCACATCCAAGAACTTAGTGCAAATTGTAGCTCAGATTGAGCGGTCTGACGGGATTTCGTCATCCCTGACGGGATGTCATCAGGTGGTTTCGTCAAATCATTCCATCGCGGGAACCGCCCATAATGCCCCATCGAGATGTAACGGGCTCACGGTAAAAGGCTTGGCAGGCCGCTTCCCCAGGCCGCAGCATGTTGGCGATGGACGTGCCACAGAGAGTGCAGGTAAGCAGCGACATGCTCAGGATCACGACTCAGGAAGGTCCGACGGCAATCACTCTGGTGCTCGAAGGCAAGTGCCGGGGGCCATGGGTCGAGGAACTGCAACAGTGCTGGCGCGAGGCCACGACGTTGGCATCGGGCAGGCCGCTGCGGGTGGACCTGGAGAAGGTCGGATTCGCCGACGAGCGCGGCAAAGAGTTGCTGGCGGCGATGTATGACGCCGGCGTGCAGCTCAACGCCGTCGGCCTGATGATGACCTCCCTGGTCGAGGAGATCGTGGCTAGCTCTTCCCGAAAGGCGAAACAACGCGCCTAGCAGTATCGGGGATTTTCGCAGGACAACAACCGGCCTGAGAAGTATCGAGTGGGGCGAAATTTCTGAGGAGGTTTGACCGTGTCGACTCTGCACGTATTACAGCCTGTTTCCACTTCCGCGAGCTGTCCCGTGACCTTTCTGGACGGCCTTTCCGGATCCACGCAATCTCTCGACCGCATGACGCGGGAGACCTCTTACTCCGCGGAGGCGGTCCTGTTCATGGAAGGGCAGCCTTCGCCGGGCGTGATGGTGATCGTCAGCGGCAAGGTGAAGCTCTCCACCGCATCGGCGGATGGGCGCACCATCGTCGTGCGCATGGCCGGGCCGGGAGAGGTGCTGGGCTTGAGCGCCACCGTGGTTGGCCGTCCCTGCGAGCTGACGGCGGAAACCCTGGAGCCCACCCGCATCAAGAACATCCCCCGCGGCTCCTTCAAGCAATGGCTGCGCGAGCATCCTGAACTGGCGTTCCAGATCGCGCAGGAACTGGCCGAGGAATACAACAACACCTGCCAGCAGTTGCGCAGCATGCTGCTGTCGCACACCGCCACCCAGCGTCTGGCGCGCACGCTGCTGCAGTTGGTGCGCAACGCCGGGCCGGGCAATGAAGCCCGTGCTCCGTTCTCGCTGACCCACCAGGAGATAGCGGAAATGATCGGCAGCTCGCGGGAGACCGTCACGCGCTTGCTCTCCGGCTTCCGCCACAAGGGCATGATCGAAATCGAGGGTTCGACCCTGATCGTCCACGACCGCGAGGCCCTGCGCCAGCTCGGACACGGCGACGGCGCCGGCTTCGGCTTCTAAAGATTTCCCTCCTCCTGATCCTCCAGAACCAGGGGAGCGTAAGCGCTCCCCTCGGCCCTTCCACCGGCGGCCCTGCCCGGTTGTAGAATCATTCCCGATGAGACATGCAGGTGTGATTCTTGCCGTGCTGCTGTCGCTGGCCTTGGCGGCGGCTGGGGACAAGCCACAGCAGGCTTCGAACCTCAGCTTCGTCGTGCTCAAGGACGACAACGGCAAGCCGGTGCGCAACGCCAGCGTGATTCTGCACCAGGTGAACGGGCGCGGACGCCAGGGCCAGGGCGGCCTCCAGCTCAAGACCGATAACGAAGGCAAGGCTTATTACGCCGGCATTCCCTATGGCAAGCTGCGAATCCAGGTGATCGCTCCCGGCCTCCAGACCTACGGCGAAGACCACGACATCAACCAGCCCGAGCACGAATTCGTCATCAAGCTCAAGCGCCCCCAGGAACAGCACACCATCTACAAGTGAATTTTTGTCGCGCCTGTTTTCAGAAGGGTTGGAAGGCTGGCGAGCCGTAGCGCGTGTGGGCGAAAAGATGGAGCAGCGGATAACCGTAGGCGACAGCGACCAGCACCACCGCCAGCACCGTCCACAACCCGAATCGGTCCCACACGCCCGGTGCCGTCGGCGGCCGCAACGGCACGGCGAACTCAAAGGCGGGCGCGGGAATCCGCCTGCCGCCGATCCAGGTGGCGGCCACCACCACCACAAAGGATAGCGCGCTCAAGAACAGGATCACCGCCCCGGCGGCTGCCACCCTGGTCAGGCCATGCCACGCGGTTCCGTATTCCCCGGTCAATGAGGCGCTATAAACCCGGCGCGGCAGACCGCGCAGCCCGGCGATGTGGTAGCTGATGCTGAACAGCGCGATCCCGGCGAACCACAAGTATGGTTGCATGCGCGCCAGCATCATCAGCCGCAGTTCACGCCCCAGCAGGCGCGGCAGCAGCCAGTAAGTTGCTCCCATAAACGTGAGCGCTACGGTGGTGCCCAGGGTGACGTGGAAATGGCCCATGATCCAGGCGGTGTTGTGCACCATGGAGTTCATGGCGTAGGCGGCATTGATGGCGCCGCCGAAGCCGCCAAAGGTGAAGGCAATCATGGCCAGCGCCACCGCCGCGAAGAACGGGTCGCCCCAGGGCAGCCGGCCGATCCAGTCGAAGAGCCCGCGGGCGCCTTTCATGCGGCCTGCCAGTTCCAACGAGGCGATGATGGTGAAGGCGGTCACGAAGCTGGGGTAAAGCACGGCGTAGGTGGTGACGGTGTGGACCAGCTTCCAGTGCGAGCTGATGCCGGGGTCGGCGAACTGGTGGTGGAATCCGACGGGAACCGATAACAACACAAAAAGGATGAAGACCATGCGGGCGAGGGAATCGCTGAAGAGCTTTCCTCCCGCCACTCGGGGCAGCACCGTGTACCAGAGCACGTAAGCGGGCATCAGCCAGAAATAAACCAGCGGGTGGCCAAACCACCAGAAGAAGCTCCGCGCCAGCAAGGGATCGATCTTCGTCACCAATCCCAGCGACCACGGGATCAGCATCCCCAGGACTTCGACCGCCAGACCGGCCGTGGCCAGGTACCAGAGGATAATGGTGGCCAGCATACCGTGAATCGAGAGCGGCACGGGGACGCCGGGATGCTCACGCCGCCAGGAGCGGTAGCTGGCGATCATGACGCCGCCCCAGATCCAGGAAGCCACGATCAGCAGGGTGGCGCCGATGTAAAACAGCGGATGCGCCTGCATCGGCGGATAGAAGGTGTAGAGTACGCTGCTTTGTCCGCGCAGGATGGTGACTGCAGCCGCCACCGATCCGACTAGGCCCATTGCGAAGGCGATCCAGGCCGGCCCGCGGCCGGTGATCCTTCCCAAACTTTCCTGCGAGAGCACGTAACCCAATCCCATGATGAAAAAAGTCGTGAACACCAGCGCCATGAGGACGCCGTGTGCCGTCACCGCCAGATAGTAGAGAGACTCGCTGCGATGCGGAAACTGTATGTCGGCGATCGAGAGCGCCTGCAGCACGCCCATGGCCGAGGCCACGGCAAAGGCCGCTACCGCGACCCCAACGTGGGCGGCCGCCAGCGAATGCCGGCCGTTCATGGCGACTCCTTCTTGACGATCAGTTTGCCCACCATGTTGTGGTGCATGGTACCGCAATACTCATTGCAGCCGATCAGGTACTCGCCCGGCTCGTTGAAGGTCACCGTGAACTGGCTGACGTAACCCGGAATCGCCATCGCGTTGGCGTTGGTGCCCACCACCTCGAAGCCGTGGATGACGTCGGCGCTGGTGAGCCGGAAGGTCACCGGCCGGTTCGCCGGAACCTCGATCGGATCCGGACTGAAGGAGAACATCTGCGCTACCACCGATACCACCACGCTGCCATCCGCGCGCGTCTTGACCGCAGGCGTTCCGAATTCCGGGTGCGTGGCCAGCGCCGTCGGGTCCACGGTCTCGATATGACTCGGAGGCTGAACCGCCTGCAGCCCCGCCGTCAGAAAGATGGCGCCCAGAAACAGCAGCAGCAGTCCTCCGGCCGCCCACATCCAGATCCGCTCGTAGAGTTCGACGTTCACGAGTGGGGCGCACCCCGCTGCAGAAAAAACAGATACATGGCCAGCCACGCCAGCCCGAAGAGCAGCCCGAAGACGATCACGATGACCAGCGTGCCGCGGGGATGGCCGAACTCCTCCG
>DATNJE010000059.1:0-5424 GCA_035604095.1 Terriglobales bacterium | reverse complement strand
GCCTCGCCCAGCGCCTTCTCCGCCTCGCTGCCCAGCATGCCCTTGGCGAAGACGTCCACCAGCATGAGGTGCGTGTCGGTGCCGCCGGAGATGATGCGGAAGCCCTCGGACGCGAGCGTCTCGGCCAGCACCTTGGCATTGGCCACCACCTGGCGCGCGTAGTCGCGGAACTCGGGCTGCATGGCCTCGCGGAAACAGACGGCCTTAGCCGCGATCATGTGCACCAGCGGCCCACCCTGCATGCCGGGGAAGACGGTCTTGTCCACCGCCTGGGCGTAGTCGGACTTGCACAGGATCATCGCCGCGCGCGGACCGCGCAGCGTCTTGTGGGTGGTCGAGGTGACGATCTGCGCGTGCGGCACCGGCGAGGGGTGCGCGCCGCCGGCGACCAGGCCGGCAAAGTGCGCCATGTCCACCAGGTAGATGGCGCCGACCTTGTCGGCGATCTGCCGCATGCGGACGAAATCGATGGTCCGCGGATAGGCGCTGCCGCCGCCGATAATCAGCTTCGGCCGCTCCTTCTCCGCCAGCTTTTCCAGTTCGTCGTAGTCGATGGTCTCGGTCTCGCGGGTGACGCCATAAGGCACGATGCGGTACATCTTGCCGGAGAAATTCAAAGGATGTCCGTGGCTGAGGTGGCCGCCGTGCGCCAGGTTCAAACCGAGTACGGTGTCGCCCGGCTGGATCACGGCCGCGTAGGCCGCCATGTTGGCCTGCGTGCCGGCATGCGGCTGCACGTTGGCGTGCTCGGCGCCAAAGAGCTGCTTGGCGCGATCCCGCGCCAGGTTCTCCACCACGTCGGTGAACTCGCAACCGCCGTAGTAGCGCTTGCCGGGATAGCCTTCGGCGTACTTGTTGGTGAATACCGACCCCATGGCCTCCAGCACCGCCTCGCTGACGAAGTTCTCCGAGGCGATCAGTTCCAGGCCTTCGTGCTGGCGGCGGACTTCGTTATCGATGGCGGCAGCCGTCTCGGGGTCGGCTTCCGCGACGGGGCGGGACATCCAATCGCTATTCTTGGTCATGACCTGTGCTCAGGCCTGATGCGCCTGCTCCTGGTGTTCGATGTCCATGATCTTCTGCACGCGGCGCTCGTGGCGGCCGCCGGCAAACGGCGTGTGCAGGAAGGTCTCCACGGCCTGGATGGCCGTCCACTCGTCCAGCACGCGCGAACCGATCGTCACCACGTTGGCGTTGTTGTGCTCGCGCGCCATCTGCGCCTCGTACATGTTGGTGACGTGGGCCGCGCGCACCCCCGGCACTTTATTGGCAGCGATGGACATCCCGATGCCGCTGCCGCAGACCAGCACGCCGAGATCGGCATCTTTCCTGGCAACCTCCTCGCCGACCAGCCGGGCGAAGTCAGGGTAGTCCACCGACTCGGTGGAATTTGTGCCTTTGTCGTGGACGTCGTTGCCTTCCTGCGCCAGCCGCTGCTTGATCTTTTCCTTCAGTTCATAGCCGGCGTGATCGGCGCCAATGGCGATCTTCATGGCGTTTTATTTTACGCCCGCGCCCGGTGGCGGATCGGGCTTTGTGCAAAAAAAAAACCGGACCACCCCGGCATGGCAGGCGCCGGGGGATGACCCGTCGGTACTTGTATGCGTACAACTTTCCCGCCGATAATCGGCCCTGATATCCCCCTCAGGAGCACGCATGGCGACCGGCACAGCAACTGCGTTCAAGCACATCCTGTACGACACCTCTACCTATACCTATATCGCGCATATCACCCTCAATAACCCTCCCTACAACGTGCTGACCGTGCCGCTGATGCGGGAGATAGCGGAAGCGATCGAAAGCCTGAACGGCCGCGGCGACATCAAGGCCATCCTGCTGGATTCCTCGCAGCGGACCTTCTCCGCCGGCATCGGCGTGGAAGACTCCAAGGCCGACCGTGTGTTCTCGACGCTGGAGGCTTTCAACCGCGTGTTCGAAGCCATCCGCGAGATCTCCAAGCCTCTGATTGTGGTGGTGAATGGTCCGGCGATCGGCGCCGGATCCGAGCTGGCAGCTTTCGGCGACCTGGTCATCGCTACGCCGAAAGCAAAGTTCGCACAGCCGGAGGTGAAGCTGGGAGTCTTCCCGCCTTTCGCCTCCGTGATGCTGCCGCAGTTGATCGGTCCGAAGAAAACCTACGAGCTGATTTTGACCGGGGAGGCGCTTTCCGCCGAAGAAGCCCTTGCGCTCGGCTTCGTCAACCGGGTGGTGCCCGAGGACAAGCTTAAGGAAACGGTCGATGAGGTAATCAGCAAGATCGGCGAGTTCAGCGCTCCGGTGCTGGAGATGACCAAGCGCGTGATCTCCGGGTCTCTGGGATTGCCGCTCGACAAAGCCATGCGGCAATCCCACAACATCTATCTGAACCAGTTGATGGACCTCGAGGACGTGCAGGAAGGCTTGCGCGCGGTGCTGGAGAAACGCAAGCCAGTTTGGAAAAACCGGTAGCCGTCGCTAGTCGAAAGCCCTCTCCAAAAATCTGGTGATGTGCCACGCGTCCAAGAACTTGAACGGGGTCTCGCCGCTGGTGTAATGGCCGCAGGGCAGGACAGCCACCTTGTGGTCGAGGCTGCGCTGGCGGAATGCGGTGATGATCTCGCGGGAGAGTTCGGGCGGGAACGTCAGGTCGTAGGTGGCATACACCAGCAGCGACTTCTTGGGATGCGCCGCGAATTTGTCGAAATAGGATGCCGGGCTGATCGCCAGCCAAGCCTTGCGCAGGCGGTCGAGGTCGATGTCGCGCTCGATGCCGGCGCGGATGTGGCGCGTCGACTGCCCAGTCCAGACCACGTCGGCAAAGTAGGTGGAGGCGTGATTGAAGACGTTCACCTTCAGCCGCGGGTCGTGCGCGCTGGCTATGAACGCGTAGCAGGAACCGAGGCTGGTGCCGACGATCCCCAACTGCCGATAGCCGCGCGCTTCGAGCCAATCGAGGCAGGAGCGCGTATCTGCAATCGCCTGGCGGCAGGCAGCGATGGTGCGCACGACGTTGGAAGAGACGGCGTAGTCGGCACGCTCGATCTCCGCCGGCTTGCGCACGTCGTGATAGGGCAGGCTCAGGCGCAGCGCGGAGACCCCCAGCCAGTTGAAAATGCGGCAGAGTCCGATGTGGCTCTCGGCATCGGCGTTCCACTGGGGCAGGACCACGACCGCCCGGCTGCCGCGCGCGGGGAACCATCGCGCCGCCACCAGATTGTTCTCCGCGTACGGAGTCTCGACCGGCGAGGTGAACCGCAGGCAGTTCGCTTCCAGGCGAAAGTCGCGCGGCGTGTCGTAGGCGAAAAAACGGTCGCTCTCAGAGACGATGCGGCGATTGAGGTCGTGAACGAAACTCTCCGCCTCCGTGCCGGCGAGGCCTCGCCATTCGCCGTCCACCAGCGGCCAGCCCCGCATACAATCCAATCCCCATTCGAATGGTCGGACGACACGATTGGTGTCCCGTTCGGTGAGGCGGGTTTCCCAGTCGTACATCCATTGGCGGTAGAGGCGGCGCATGGATTCCATGATAGTGCCGCGACCGTCGGAAAAGTGACAACTGAAACTTGAGCGTCTTAGCCGATGTAGTTGCGCGGGACGCGCTTCGAGATGTTGCAGAGGATCTCGTAGGGAATGGTGCCAGCGAGCTGTGCGTGATCGGCGGCGGTGACAAAGCAGTGCTGGCTGTGGCCGAGGATGATCACCTCCGTGCCGATCTCGGTGCCTGGGATTCCGGTGACGTCTACCAACGTGATGTCCATGGAGACGTTACCCACGATGGGCGCGTATTGATCGTGCACGATCACACGTCCGCGGGAAGAAAGCTTCCGGCTGAGCCCGTCGGCGTAGCCCACGGGGAGAGCGGCGATGCGCGCCGGCGCCGGCGTGACATAGGCGCCGCTGTAGCCGATCGCCTGGCCGGCGCCGACGTCGCGCAGGGAGAAAATCCGCGTCTTCCATGAGAGCACCGGGCGAACGGGCAGGTCCAAGGACTTGCCCTCCAGCACCGACGGTAGTTGGTAGCCGTAAAGCGCGATTCCAGGGCGCACAAAATTCATCCATGCCCTGGGCCGGGTCGCGATAGCGGAGGTGTTGGCGATGTGCAGATAAGCCGGCGCCAGGCCGTTCTGCTTCGCCATCCCGACCGCCCGCTCGAAGCGGGCCATCTGCTCGTCCACCTGCGGCGCATCGACCACCTCGGCCGAAGCCAGGTGGCTAAACAGGCCTTCAACCTTCACGTGCTTGGCGGCGCGCAGGGTCGCCAGCAACTGCGGCAATTCGTCGAAGCTCGCGCCCAGGCGCGCCATGCCGGTATCAACCTTCAGGTGCACGCGAACTGCGTCTTTGCGCAGACGCTCGGCGGCCCTCTCCAGGCGCTCGATGTGCTCCCGCTGCCACACGGCGGGAGTCAACTCGTTCTCGATCACCAGCTCTTCATCGCCGCGCCAGAAACCGGTCATTAGCAGGATGCGACCGGCGATGCCGCCGTCGCGCAACGCCAGGCCCTCATCCGTGGAAGTAACGCCAAACCACTTTGCGCCCTCTCGCTCCAGGGCGCGCGCACACTCCACCGCGCCGTGGCCATAGGCGTGGGCCTTGACCACAGCGCACACGGTGGCTGCCGGAGCAACGTGGTCGCAAACGGCGTGAAAGTTCTGGCGCAGGGTGGGCAGCGAAACTTCCGCCCAGGTAGGACGCAGGTTGGCACGCTCAGCGGTAACGGCGGAAACGGACATCGTGAGCGATTATACCCAGCCGTGACTCCCGGCTCACATCACCGAGAGTTGCAACACATCGTCCGGGTGCTCGGCGCGCAGCATGTAGCGATAGGCATGCCAGAGCGGCGGGAAATAGATCAAGCCTTGCCGCGGATCGCGGCGGAAGCGCCACAGCACGCGCGGAGGCACGGGCTCGTCCCAACTGGGATGGCGATAGCGTTCCACCAGCCGGCGCCGGAGCTGGTCGGGATCGTCGGGCAGGTAGCAGGGCGGCAGCACGCACCAGGAGATCTCCAGCAGCGCGCTGAAGATGCCGCGATCGTGCAGGTCCAAGCCGGCCATCCATCGCGGCTGAAAGGGCATGAAGGGAAACACGCTCTTGGGATAATCACAGGCGATAGCTTGATAAGCCGCGCGCATTTGCAACCTCCGTCCAGTTGCCAGTTATCGGTTGCCAGTTGCCGGTTCTTGCGGGATTGATGACCGTTTCAAAAAGTGTCCTTGCTCTGGCTTCCCTGACAACTAACAACTAACAACTGACAACTGCCTTCAGAACTCGCTGCCGGGATCAGTGCCGGCATCGCGTTCGTCCGCCAGGGTGTCGAATCGGGTGAAGTTCTTGCGAAAGGCCAGGCGAATGGTTCCCGTGGGTCCGTTGCGTTGCTTGCCGATGATCAACTCGGCGATTCCGTCGAGATCGGGATCGTCCTTCTTGTAGTACTCCTCGCGG
>DATNJE010000058.1:0-8619 GCA_035604095.1 Terriglobales bacterium | reverse complement strand
CCTCGGGGCTGAAGCCGCCACGGCCCCCGCCGCCGAAGATGCCGGAGAAGATGTCGCGGAAGCTGCCGCCCTTGCGGCCGCCGCCGCCCGGCTCGCTGAAGTCAGAAAAATCGAAACCGCCGAAATCGAAGGGCACACCCTCGCCGCGCCCGGCGCCCTGTCCCGCGAAGCCACCGGCGCCGCCCGCGCGCGCATAGGCCTCGGCGGTGGCGGGATCGATGTTGTCGGAATAAAAGCCGACCTGATCGTAGATCTTGCGCTTCTTGGGATCGCTCAGAACATCGTTGGCTTCCGAGAGCTGCTTGAACTTTTCTTCAGCAGACTTGTCGCCGGGGTTGACGTCGGGATGGTACTTGCGCGCAAGTTTCCTGAACGCCTTGCGGATATCTTCCGTGGAGGCGGTTTTCTTCACGCCCAGCGTGGCGTAGTAGTCTTTGGTTGCGGTGGCCATTCAATTTGCGCAGCCGTGCTCCTGGACGTGCGCTGCCAGCCTCGTTCCCACGGCCGTCAGCCGTTGTTGGAGTTGCTCGCGGAAGGTCTGCACCGCCTCTTTGTCGTCCGCCAAGGCCATCCCCAGCCGCTCCAGTTGCTCCTGTTCGTCCGAGGCAGCCAACAGCGCAGCAAAATTCTGCTGCAGATACTGCAATTGACTGCAAATCATCTGTCACCCTCCGATCCGATTAGAAGGGGGCGATCCGATCGCCTGTCACCGCGAAATCGCCCCATCTTTCTTTTTCAACCGCCCGTCTGCATTCGCCCGGGTGGAGCAGGCCTTCAGGCCTGCATTCATGCAGCCTTTAGAATCGTGGGCTTTAGCCCCTGAGATACTCTGATGACGGCCCGTTTTGTCCCTCAGCGGCTAAAGCCGAATGCCACTACAGCCGCCATTATGCAGGGCTGAAGCCCTGCTCCACCCAGCGGCGTCCGCCATGTGAACGGATCCGGCTCCGGAACTGCCCTTATTTCTTATCTTCCACGTCCACGTACTCGGCGTCGATGACGCCGCCATCGGCCTTCTTGGCTTCGCCGTTGCCGCCGCGCGGAGCGCCCGCCCCGGCTTCCGCTTCCGGACCCGGTTGGGCTCCAGGCTGCCCGGCCGCAGGTTGTGCGGCGCGGTACATGGCCTCGGCCAGCTTGTGCGAGGTGCTGGTCAGCTTCTCGCGGGCCTGGTCCATGGCGGCCTTGTCGCCGCCCTCGAGCGCCTTCTTGGCGTCGGCCAGAGCGTTTTCGACATCGCCACGCTCGCTGCCGGAGATCTTGTCACCGTGCTCGCGCAGCATCTTCTCCACGCTGTACACCAGGGAGTCGAGCTGGTTGCGCGATTCGATCTCCTCGCGACGCTTCTTGTCCTCATCCGAGTGCGCGTCGGCGTCCTTGGCCATGCGGTCGATCTCTTCCTTCGACAGGCCAGAGGAAGACGTGATGGTGATCTTCTGGTCCTTGCTGGTGGCCATGTCCTTGGCGGTGACGTTGAGGATGCCATTGGCGTCGATGTCGAACGTCACCTCGATCTGCGGCACGCCGCGCGGAGCCGGCGGGAGTCCGGTCAGGTGGAACTTGCCCAGGGTGCGGTTGTCGCGCGCCATGGGCCGCTCGCCCTGCATCACGTGCACCTCGACCGAGGTCTGGCTGTCGGCTGCGGTGGAGAACGTCTCCGTCTTGCGCGTGGGAATCGTGGTGTTACGCGGGATCATCTGGGTGGCCACGCCACCCAGCGTCTCGATGGAGAGCGTCAGCGGAGTGACGTCGAGCAAGAGCAGGTCCTTGACCTCGCCCTTGAGCACGCCGCCCTGTATGGCCGCTCCGACCGCTACCACTTCATCCGGATTGACGCCCTTGTGCGGCTCCTTGCCGAACAGCTCGCGGACCAGCGCCTGGATGCGCGGCATGCGGATCTGCCCACCCACCAGCACGACCTCATCGATCTTGCTGGCGTCGATGCCGGCGTCCTTGAGGCACTGCCGGCAGGGCCCGACCGAGCGCTGGATGATGTCTTCCACCATCGATTCCAACTTGGCCCGCGTCAGCTTCTTGACCAGGTGCTTGGGGCCGCTGGCGTCAGCGGTGATGAAGGGCAGGTTGATCTCAGTCTCCATGGTGGTGGAGAGCTCGATCTTGGCGCGCTCGGCGGCGTCGCGCAGACGCTGCAGGGCCATCTCGTTGCCCTTGGCGCGCAAGTCCAATCCTTCGTCCTTCTTGAATTCGTCGATCAGCCAGTCCACGATGCGCTGGTCGATGTTGTCGCCGCCCAGGTGCGTGTCACCATTGGTGGCCTTGACTTCGATCACACCCTCGCCTACCTCGAGGATGGAGATATCGAACGTGCCGCCGCCGAAGTCGTACACGGCGATGGTCTCGTCCTTCTTCTTGTCGAGACCATAGGCCATCGCGGCCGCGGTGGGCTCGTTGATGATGCGCTTGACGTCGAGCCCGGCGATGCGCCCGGCGTCCTTGGTGGCCTGCCGCTGCGCGTCGTTGAAATACGCGGGCACGGTGATGACCGCCTCGGTCACCTTCTCGCCCAGGTAGTCCTCGGCCGCTTTCTTCAGCTTCTGCAGGATCATCGCCGAGATCTCGGGCGGGGTGTACTTCTTGCCCTGAGCCATGATCGCTACGTGGTCGCCCTCGCGCTCCACCTTGTAGGGCACCATCTTCATCTCTTCCGACACTTCGTCGTAACGGCGCCCCATAAAGCGCTTGATGGAATAAACCGTGTTTTCCGGATTGGTGATGGCCTGGCGCTTGGCCACTTGGCCCACCAGCCGTTCCCCAGTCTTGGTGAAAGCAACCACCGACGGCGTGGTGCGGCCGCCTTCTTCGTTGGGAATGACCTTGGGCTCGCCGCCTTCCATCACCGCTACTACCGAGTTGGTGGTGCCCAGGTCGATGCCGATAATCTTTGCCATGTAAAACCCCCTTTTACTGATAAGTGCTGCCACTCCGGCATGATGGTGCAGCTAAGTTAAGACTTGAGTGACTTATTGTCAAGTATATTGATGTACCATCATATCAGTTGGTTGCAAGGAAATTGGGACGGACAGGAAACTGGGCAACGAAGCCTAAATGGTGAGTTCCCGCAGGCTTACGGGCACCCACATTGTGCCCCTGGAAAGCGATCCAGAAAGAAAATGCGGAGGGCGGGACGCCCTCCGCGACAGCCGGCGAGACGCCGGCGCTACTCTACGGTTACGGACTTTGCCAGATTCCTCGGCTGGTCGACGTCGCAACCGCGCCGTACCGCGATGTGGTAGGCCAGCAACTGCAGCGGCACGATCTCCAGGATGGGCAACAGCAGCTCCGGAGTCGGGGGAACGAACAGCACGCGGTCCACTTCCTCCCGGATATCCTCGTCGCCCTCGGTAGCCACGGCGATCACTTTGCCGGAGCGCGCCTTGACCTCCTTGATGTTGGACATGGTCTTTTCGTAACGCTGCACCGAGTCGGGATTGTTGCGATCGCAGGTGGCCAGCACCACCACCGGCAGGTTCTCGTCGATCAGGGCGTTGGGGCCGTGCTTCATCTCGCCGGCGGGATAGCCCTCGGCGTGGATGTAGGAGATCTCTTTCAGCTTCAGCGCGCCTTCGAGCGCGATTGGGTAGTGGATGCCGCGGCCGAGGAACAGGAAGTCTTGCACCCGCGAGTATTCCTTGGCCAGGTCTTCGCAGACCTCGTCGTGGCCGAGGATCGATTCCAGCTTGCCGGGGATGAGGGTGACCTCGGTGAGCAGGCACTTGGCCTCATCGATAGTGAGCGCCTCGCGCAGGCGGCCGAGATAGACCGCGAACAGGAACAGGGCGGTAAGCTGGGCGGTGAAAGCCTTGGTGGAGGCCACGCCGATCTCCGGCCCGGCATGGGTGTAGATGGTGCCCGAGGCCTCGCGGGTCACCATGGAGCCGACCACGTTGCAGATGGCCAGCGTCTTGGCGCCCTTGGCCTTGGCCTCGCGCTGGGCGGCGATGGTGTCAGCGGTTTCGCCCGACTGGGTGATGAGCATGGTCAGGGAGGTGGGCGTGATGATGGGGTCGCGATAGCGGAATTCGCTGGCGTAATCCACCTCGACCGGCACCCGCGCCAGCTTCTCGATCATGAATTTGCCCGCCTGGGCGGCGTGCCAACTGGTGCCGCAGGCGGCAATGTCAACCTTGGTCAGGTTGCGGAACTCGGCCTCGCTGATCTCCATCTCGTCGAGGAAGACCTTGCCGGAATCGAGCGAAACCCTCCCCAGGGTGGTGTCGCGGACGGCGCGCGGCTGCTCGTAGATTTCCTTGAGCATGAAATGCTTGAAGCCGCCCTTCTCCGCCATGATGGGGTCCCAGGTGACGTGCTGCACCTGGCGCGCCACGGGCTGGCCGTCGAAGTCAGTGAGCTGCACGCCCGAGGGCGTAATCACGGCCAGGTCGCCATCGGCCAGGAAGAACAGGTCGCGCGTGTGGTAGAGGATCGCCGGCACGTCGGAGGCGACGAAATACTCGTCCTTGCCCAGTCCGATGACCGCCGGAGGGCCATTGCGCGCGGCCACGATCTTGTTGGGCTCATCCACGGCAATCACCGCCAGCGCGAACACGCCGGTCAACTCCTTCACCGTCCTGCGGACGGCTTCTTCCAGCGATACCGGCCGGCCGTTGCTGGTGGCGAAGTGGTACTTCTCGATCAGGTGGGCGATGACTTCGGTATCGGTCTCGGTGGAGAACTTGTGCTTTTCTTCGATGAGCCGCTTCTTGAGCGAGAGATAGTTCTCGACAATGCCGTTGTGCACCACCACGATCTTGCCGGTGCAATCGCGATGCGGGTGGGCGTTTTCCTCGGTGGGACGCCCGTGCGTAGCCCAGCGGGTGTGGCCGATGCCGTAGGTGCCGTCCAGCGGCTTGAGGCGGATAGCCTCCTCCAGGTTGCGCAGCTTGCCTTCGGCGCGGCGGATCTGCAGCCCGTTACCATTGCCCGCCACGGCGATCCCGGCGGAGTCGTAACCGCGGTATTCTAGCCGCTTCAGCCCGTCCAGGATGACGGGTACAACCCGCTTCTTACCAACGTATCCGACAATGCCACACACGTGCGATCACCTCTTGCTGGAAAGTTACCACCACCGGCGCTGGGGGAAATGGGGTGGAGAGTCTGGCTTGATTATCTACCAAGTCGTTACAAATGTAGATAGCTGGAGCGGTTACTTTGGTGCTAAAAAATCGATAGCGGCGATTACTCCTCGAGCGAATAGCGGAATTCCTCGATCACCGGATTGGTGAGCACCTCGCGCGCGATGCGGGCGATCTCGGCCTCGGCGCCGGCGCGGTCCAGGCCGCCATCGAGCGTAAGCTCGAAGAATTTGCCCTGGCGGACGTCGTCCACCCCCATGTAGCCCATCTTCCGGAGCGCCCCCTGGATGGTCTTGCCCTGGGGATCGAGGACGGTCTTCTTCAGCGTGACGTAAACGTAAGCTTTCATAGGCTTGGGGGCAGGATGCAGGGAGCAGGACGCAGGAGCCAAAGTGCCGCCGGTTTTCCTGCCTCCTGCATCCTGCCTCCTGCGTCCTACAGCTTGAACAGTTCTCTCAACCTCTTGGTCTGGGCCCGGCTGACGGGCACTTCCGTTTGCTTGCGGTCGTCCATGCGCACCTGGTAGGAACTCTTAAACCAGGGCACGACTTCCTTGATGCGGTTGATGTTCACCAGGAACGAGCGGTGCGCGCGCCAGAACAGGTTGGGATCGAGCGACTCCAGCAGTTCTTCCAGCGTGCGGCAGTTCGACTGGCCCTCCATGCCGCCGGCGGTCACCACGGTGATGACGCCGTCTTCGATAGAGGCGAAGCATATGTCCTTCTGGTCCACCAGGAACAGCCGGCCCGTGGACTTGAGCAGCACCTTGGAGTTCTGCGGCTTCTGCGATTCCAGCATTCGCACCAGGGTCTCGATCTTGTCGGAAGACGGGCCTTCGGTTTGCAGGTTCTTGCGCGCCTTCTGCACCGACTGCGCCACCCGCTTCTTGTCGAACGGCTTCAGCAGATAATCAACGGCATTCACCTCGAAGGCTTTGATGGCGTACTGCTCGTAGGCGGTGGCGAAGACGATCTGCGGCAGGGGAACGCGCCGGTCGATGAGCTTCTTGATCACGCCGAAGCCGTCCAGGCCAGGCATCTGCACGTCGAGGAAGACCACGTCGGGATTGTGTTCCTTGATGAGATTGACGGCTTCCACGCCATTCTTGCCCTGGGCCACTACGTCGATGTCGCCCACGCCCTTCAGCAGATAGGCAAGCTCGTCGCGGGCGAGTTGCTCGTCGTCAACAATCATCGCGGATAGCGGCATACGGGAGCCCTCAGTCGAAAGTATAGCGACGCAGTGAGAAGAAGTACAACCGGCGGCTCCCGCCCCATGCCGGCGTCTGTGGCAGCCCCTATAATGTTTCGGCTCATGCCTGACCCGGCTAATTCTGACGACGGCCTGCTGCGCGGCTTCTGGTATCCCGCCCTGCGCGCCGAACGCGTGCGCGGACGCAAGCTGCAAACCGCCATGCTGCTGGGCATTCCCCTGGTGCTGGGACGCGATGCCGAAGGCCGCTGCTTCGCGGCGCGCGACAGTTGTCCGCACCGCGGCATGCCGCTTTCCCGCGGCTGGTTCGACGGGCAGCACCTGGAATGTTCATACCACGGCTGGAAGTTCGAGCCGGTGAGCGGCCAGTGCCGCGAGATTCCCTCGCTCCTGCCCGACGACAAGCTCGACGTCAGCAAGATCTATGCCAGCGCGTTCCCCTGCCGCGAACGCGACGGATACTTCTGGGTCTACGTGCCGGAGCGGGGCTCGAGCGCCGAGCCGCGCGAAGAAGCGCCGCGGCTGCCCACCTTCAGCGATCGCTACACCATCACCCATCTCTCGGCCGAACTGCCCTGTCACGTGGACCATGGCATCATCGGGCTGATGGACCCGGCGCACGGGCCCTTCGTCCACCAGGCGTGGTGGTGGCGTACGCGGCACAGCATCCACGAGAAGCGCAAGGCGTTCGAGCCCGTTCCCATGGGTTTCCGCATGAGCGCGCACACGCCGTCCTCGAACAGCGCGCCCTACAAGCTGCTGCGGATGTATGCCAAGGCCGAGGGCATTACGACGACCATCGATTTCGTGCTGCCCAACCGCCGCTACGAGCAAATCCACGCCGGCAAATACTGGTTCTCCAGCATGACCACGGTGACGCCCATCACCGCCGAGCGCTGCCGCATCGACGTGGTGGCCGCGTGGAACCTCTTCCGCCACGTGCCCTTCGTGCTTCCAATCTTCCGCTTCTTCGGAGAGAAGTTCATGGGCCAGGACCAGCGCACCATGGAGATCCAGGCCGAAGGCCTGAAGCACAATCCCAGCCTCATGCTGATTGACGACGCCGACCGCCCGGCAAAGTGGTATTTCGCGCTGAAGTCCGCGTATTTGGAATCCCGCCGCACCGGAGAGCCGATGCAGCACCCGATCAGCGGGCCGGTGACGTTGAGGTGGCGGAGCTAGCAGTCACCAGTCAGCAGTCAGCGTTCAGCAATCAGCCAAAACCCAGGATCGGGTGCTACGGATTCTCTGCTTTTGCTGAGTGCTGATTGTTGAGTGCTGACTGCTTCCTACGCCGGCAATCCCGAGACGCAGTTGTCGTCGATCTGCTTGCGCAGATATTCCTTCAGCTCGCCCTTGTCGCGCATCTGAATGAGGCTGTCGAGGAAGTACCAGCGCGCCCGCGGCTTTGCCTTGAGGATGGCCTGATAGGCCTTGAGCGCGCCATCCACGCCGGCCTGGAACACGGCCTGCTGGTCCACCTGTTCTTTTGGGTGCTCGACGATGAAAGCGGCGCTGGAATAGACCACTTGCATGGCGAGTTCGTGAGCGTAGTTGCGGTCGCTGCGCAGCAGTTGCGGCAGCAGACCGGGACAGACGGGCACCACCACGTCCGGCACCTCGTCGATCCATTTCGCCAGCCACACGCGCCACTCGTCCGCCTGCGGATTCAGGGGGTCGGTTTCGAGTTTGTGGGTCAGGTCGATGACTTTGGCGCGCTCTTCGGCGGTGGAAGGACCGCGCTCCTCGGCACGCAGGCGCGACGGCGCCAGTAGGGCGCAGCAGGCGAGAAGGGCGAAAAGGACCAATGAGATCCCTCGCTGCGCTCGGAATTTCCCATCGGCTGCGCTCGGGGCAGGCTCCGGCGGGCTCCCGCTGCCCTCGTTGCGCTCGGGGTCGCTCACGCCCGCCAAACGCCTGAACTTCCGCGGTTGGTTCATCGTGGCTCTCAGATTTGGGATTGTACCAGCCGGCGGAAGCCCGGCCTTCCTGTATTGATGCAGAACCGGCGCCGTTCGACTGCCTTACATCGTCCAATTTGATGCCGCGACGGTAAGCGGCGAGAACGCAAGTTCGAGCTACAGGTGTTTCTTAAAGTCGTCTGCATCCACGCGGGCCAGTTTGAGAATGCCTCGCAGTGTCCCAGGCGCCAGTTCCGGGTGCAGTGGAACGACAACCAACGTCGCCAGCAGGGGCCCGCTTCTTCAGAATGACGTGACTGCCTCGCTGTCGGACCCGAACAAACCCCAGGCGCTCGAGTGCGCGTATCGCTTCCGCGCCGGAGACCTGCGGCAGCTTAGGCATACTTTGCCTCGAA
>DATNJE010000057.1:0-25438 GCA_035604095.1 Terriglobales bacterium | reverse complement strand
CCCACTCGAACGATAGGGCGCGCGCGCTGGTCTCAATGGGCGCAAGTTCCGGAATATCCTCGGCGACCGAGGTGCCGAGTTCGGCAAACTTCCGGGCAGAAACCAGCACCCGCGTTTCAAGTGACCCGACGGCCTTGTTATAGGACTCCACCGCACGATCCAGGTTGGCTCCAACGGAAGTGATATGCCCGGCCAGATACCGCAGGCGATCGTGAAGTTCTTTGCCCAAAGCGCTGATCTGCTGCGCGTTGCGCGCCAGCTTTTCCTGATTCCATCCGTAGGCGACCGCCTTCAGCAGCGCGATCAGCGTCGTCGGCGACGCGGGAATCACCCGCTGCAGAACCCCCTGCTCGATCAGGCCCGGATCCTGCTCCAGCGCGGCGCTGAAAAATGTCTCGCCGGGCAGAAACATCACAACGAACTCCGGCGTGGCCTCGAATTGTTCCCAATAACTCTTGCCGCTCAGCGTCTTCATGTGGTCGCGCACTTGCCGGGCATGAGCGGCCAGGCAGGCACGCCGAGCCTCTTCGTCGTTCGTTTCAAATGCCTCAAGGAACGCTTGCAGCGGCGTCTTGGCGTCGACCACAACATTCTTGCCGCCGGGTAGTTTCACGACCAGGTCGGGGCGCATCCTCCCTGCGTCGGTGGTGATGGTCTCCTGCTCGGCGAAATCGCAATAAGGCAGCATCCCGGCGATTTCGACCACCCGCCGCAACTGGATCTCGCCCCAGCGTCCCCGCACATTCGGAGTCCGCAGCGCCCGTACCAGGTTCCCGGTTTCCGAGCGCAACTCGCTCTGCGTCACGATGAGGGATTGCACCTGCGCCTTCAAATCGCCGTAAGCTTGGCTGCGCGCGTTTTCCATCTGATGAATCTGCTCATCCACCTTCGCGAGCGACTCGCGCACAGGAGCGACCAGGTCCGCGACCGCCTTTTGCCGCACATCAAGATCGCCCTTGGCCTCGCTCTGAAACCGCTTTAACGTTTCCTGCGCAATCTGCAGAAACGATGAATTGTTGCTCTTGAGCGCGTCCGCAGCCAGCGCCTTAAAGGCATTCTGCAAGTCTTCATTGGCGCGAGCCCCGGCGCGGGTCAGCAATTCGATCTTTTCGTTGCTGGCCTTTCGTTCCAATTCCAGCGCCGATTCCAGTCTGGCCCGGGCCTCCACCAGCTGTCGCTGATCCGCCAAAAGCCGCGCCAGATCGGCGTTTCGAGACGATAATTCCTTCTCCATCAACGACAAACGCGCCGTCAGCGCAGCCGTCCGCGAGCGCAAGGCCAGCCAGCCCAGCAGCACGCCAAACAACAGGCCAATGACCCCACTGATCCCTGGTTCCATAGACGCAGGTAACTTCTGGACCTCAATTCCAGCTTCTAGCCTAGCATCTGCGGCAAGTTTGAGCGGAACAACGCAGGTGCTCAAACGGGATCCTTCCCAGGGTCTGGTCGAGTGGGCCACTAAAACGGGATGCATAGAAGCGCAAGACTATTGCTGGCATTCCTCCTGGCCACGGGCACGGCGACCTTGCAGCCCCGGAGCGGCTCCATGGCTGCGGCAGGAAATCCGGAGCCCCTGCAGGCCGCGCAGAAAGCCACGCTGAAGCCCGTCTCCGCGAAAGCTCCAGACATCCCGTTCAAGAACCCAGAATCTCAAGACGCGCAACGGCTTCTTGCGCTCGCCAACCAGTCGCGGCAGCAAGCCGGCGCGCCTGCGCTGACCCTCGATCCCGGACTCTCTGAAGCTGCCCGCGTGCACGCCCAGGCCATGCTTGACGCGCAGCGTCTCTCGCATCAGTTTGATGGCGAAGTCTCGTTGCCCGAGCGCCTGGCTGCCGCCACCAGCCTCCAGCTCGACCAGGAAGGTGAAAATGTGGCCCTCGACTATGACGCCGAGCACGGCCACCAACATCTCATGCTCTCGCCGCCGCATCGCGCCAACCTGCTCAACCCGGCTTACAACGTGGTCGGGCTGGGCGTGGTACGCGACGGAGACCGGCTCTACATCGTCCAGGACTTCGGCCATGCCCTCCCCAATTATTCTTCCGCCGAAGTCAAGGAGCGCATCGCGGCGGCCGTCAATCAGACGCGCCGCCAGGCCGGCCAGGCCGAACTCGCGCGCCGCGATTTACTCGTCGCCGACGAAGCTGCGTGTTCCATGGTGCAGGCCGACAAGCTCGGAACCCAGGCCGTCCGCCATCTCGCCGACCGTTACACGGTGATGACCTACACCAGCCTGCATCCAGAAACCCTGCCCAGCGGCGCAACTCACGCTCTGGCCACTCACAACGTGCGCACCTTCTCAGTCGGCGCCTGCTACGGCCGCACCGACACCTATCCCACGGGCGTGTATTGGGTGGTGCTGTCGCTGGAGTAAGCCGGGAAATCGATCAGCGGATCAACAGATCGTGAAAACAATTGAGGGGTCATCGCCTGAGGCGGAGCCGGGAAGGGCACAGCTTCAGCTGTGCCGCTTGCGCGCAAGATTGGGTGGGGCTTTAGCCCCTGAGGGTTGGACAGCCGGCGCGAGCCTAGGCCGACGCGTGCTCGACGTCCTTCAACGTCGGCAACGATCGGATGCTTTTGCCGGCTTTTCTCTCGGCCAGCCGAATCTCGTAGAGGCCCTGCAGGTTGAGCCAGAATTCTGCGGACGTGCCGAAGAAATGAGCCAGTCGAAGCGCTGTGTCACCCGTGACGGCGCGCCGTCCGTTCAGGATTTCCGTGATGCGGTTGGTGGGGACGCGCAGCTGCCGCGCCAGTTCCGCAGCGCTCATCTGCAGCTCGCGGAGTTCCTCTGCCAAGTGCTCACCGGGGTGAATTGCCGTCAGCGCCATTCTTTCTCCTAGTGATAGTCGACAATTTCAACGCTGGATGGACCGGATGCGTTTTCCTGCCACTCGAAACAGATCCGCCACTGATCGTTGATGCGAATGCTGTACTGTCCTGCCCGGTCGCCTTTCAAGCCTTCAAAACGGTTTCCCGGCAAAACTGCCAGATCGCGCAGGTTGACGGCAGCCTCCAGGCGATCCAGCTTCAGCCGGGCCATACGCTGGATGCCAGAAAATGCCTTTACCCGCTTGCCCGCAGCAAAGTCCCGAGTCCGCTTGTCTCGGTAGCTGGCGATCACAAGGCAGTATACTTCAGAATATGCATTACGTAAAGCGTAACGATGGCCGCCCTCGCTTCCGGTTTGGTGCTTTGTGGGTTGTGCTACGCTTCCCCTGCCCTCCGTCTGCGGTTCCACCCATGGAATCCACGGCACGAGTTTCGCTTCCCGAGCTGGCTTCGCGGCAGGTTCGCGTCGGCACCGCGGGCTGGTCTTACAAGGACTGGGACGGCATCTTCTATCCGCCGGGCATGCTGCGCCGCAAGGTGCATCCGCTCGAATATCTGGCGCGCTTTTTCGACACCACCGAAATCAACACTTCGTTCTACGGCCCGCTCAAGCCCGAGCTGGTCAAGCTCTGGTGCCGCAAAGTCGCGGCGGTGAATCCGGGATTTCTTTTCACCGCCAAGCTCTACCGCGCCTTCACCCACTCGCCGATCGCGGTGATGGAGCCGACCTCCGCCGCCACCATCCGCCCCACCGACGAGGACGAGCGCCTCACCCGCGAAGGCCTCGATGCGCTGGCCAACCAAGGCCGCCTGGGCGCGCTGCTCATCCAGTTTCCCGTCTCCTACAAGAACACGTCGCTGAACCGGGAGTATCTCGACCGGCTGCTTCGCCAGTTCATCGAGTATCCGCGCGTAGTCGAGGTGCGCGACTCCAGCTGGAACAATCCCGAAACTCTGGCCGCGTTCGCGCACCAGGGCGTCGGCTTCTGCAACATCGACCAGCCGGTCATCGGACGCTCGCTTGCCCCCACCGAACACGTCACCGCGCCCATCGCCTACGTGCGTCTCCACGGACGCAACTATGCCGAGTGGTTCGACTCCGACAATCGCAACGACCGCTACAACTATCTCTACA
Organism: Terriglobales bacterium; assembly: GCA_035604095.1. Taxonomy (GTDB): domain Bacteria; phylum Acidobacteriota; class Terriglobia; order Terriglobales; family Acidobacteriaceae; genus JAHFUA01. The sequence goes on along the minus strand of DATNJE010000057.1, from coordinate 21,471 downwards.
AGGAAAGGGAACTAGAAGGCTGGAAGGAGCGAATCGCGAACGTCGCTGAGCGCGCGCAGACCACCTACGTCATCACCAACAATCACTTCGAAAGCAAAGCCGGAGTCAACGCGCTGGAGCTGAAGGCGATGATCGGCGGTAAGAGAGTGAACGCCCCGCCCACGTTAATTCAAAAGTATCCTGAGCTCAGAAAGTTCGCCGATCCGGCCGAGGATTCCGACGCACCCTCGGGCCCGCAGCTGCCGCTGCTGGCGTAGGCCGGCGCAATTCCTCTATCCCGGTTACCTTCATGCCAGGGCGATTCAAGGTCAGTTGACAGCCATTTTTGACGTGCTTAGACTTCTTCTGGCTCCGCGGAGTGGTTATGAGCGAAAAGGATGGGCGCGCCGGGGACGCCAACCCTGACGCGCTTGTCACCTCTGCGACTTCCGATCCGAACGCGACCCTGAGCAGTTCTGCCGCCGCCGCGTTTTCAGCAGCCGAACGCGCCGCAGAACTCAAATCCATTGGCCCCTACCAGCTGATCCGCAAACTTGGTGAAGGCGGCATGGGACAGGTCTGGTTGGCAGAGCAAACCGCTCCGCTTCAGCGGCAGGTCGCGCTGAAACTCATCAAGGTCGGCCGCTACGACGACTCCGTGTTGCAGCGCTTCTACGCCGAGCGCCAGTCGCTGGCCATCATGGAGCATCCGGCGATTGCCAAGGTGTTTGACGCCGGAGCCACTCCCGACGGTCAACCCTACTTTGTGATGGAGTACGTGCCCGGCGTGCCCATCACGGACTACTGCGATCGCAAGCGGCTCCGGATTCGTGAGCGATTGGAATTGCTGGTCAAGGTCTGCGAGGGCGTGCAGCATGCGCACCAGAAGGCCATCATGCACCGCGACCTCAAGCCGGCCAACATCCTGGTCGTAGAAGTGGACGGCAAACCGGTGCCCCGCATTATCGATTTCGGGCTGGCTAAGGCGGCGAGTCGGCAAATCGACGGCCAGACCATGTTTACTCAGGCGGGCGGCTGGGTGGGGACGCCCGGCTACATGAGCCCGGAGCAGGCTGATCCCGGCGTGCTGGACGTGGACACGCGCACCGACGTGTACTCGCTGGGCGCGGTGCTCTATGAGCTGCTGACCGGATTTCTGCCTTTCGAAACCAGGGATTGGCGCAAGCAGCCCTTCGACGAGTTTCTGCGGCACTTGCGGGAGGAAGATCCGCCGCGTCCCAGCACCAAGGTCAGCACAAAGAAAGACTCTTCCAAAACGGCGGCGGTAGTTCGAGGGACGGAGCCCCGGCACCTGGTCAGCCTGCTGCACGGCGACCTGGACTGGATCACCATGAAAGCGCTGGAGAAGGATCGTTCCCGGCGCTATGGAACCCCATCCGAGCTGGCGGCCGACATCGAGCGATATCTGCGCCATGAGCCGGTCGTGGCGCGTCCCGCCAGCCCAGGCTACCGATTGCGGAAGTACGTACGTCGGCATCGCCTGGGCGTGGCCGTGATTGCAAGCCTGGTTCTGCTGCTCGCCGGCTTTGCGGTGATGCAGTCGGTGCAGGTGCGCCGGATTACCCGGGAACGGGACCGCGCCAACCGCATCACGGCCTTCATGACCGACATGTTCAAGGTGTCCGATCCCAATGAAGCCCATGGCAACTCGGTCACGGCCCGCGAAATCCTGGAGAAGTCTTCAAAGGAAATCGAGACCAAGCTTTCCAGCGATCCCGAGCTCCAGTCTCAATTGATGGGCACCATGGGGCACGTCTATGCCAACCTCGGCCTTTTGCCGCAAGCTGAGAACCTGCTCCGGGACTCAGTCGCGGCCGGCCGCAAAGCGGGAACGCTGAATCCCAACACGTTAAATTCCATGGGGCTCCTCGCCTTTCTTCTTCTCCGGGAAGGACGCCACCAGGAAGCCGACAGCCTTCTGGCCGAGACTATCGAAGGAAGCAAACGTACTCTCGGTCCGCACGATCCGCTTACGCTGGTATTGATGGGCGATCGCGCCCAGGCACTCGAAGACGAGGCCAAATATCCGGAAGCGGAGAAATTGCTGCGCGACGAACTCGATCTCTCCGTGCGGTACCGCGGCGCAGAAAACGCCGACACGCTTCTTTGCATGAACCAGCTGGCCAACGATCTGGACGATGAAAGCCGCCTTCCCGAGGCCGAGCAGCTCTATCAGAAAACTCTCGAGATTCAGAAGCGCACGCGCGGCGCCGAGGACCCGGACACGCTCTCCACCGCGTCCAATCTGGCCAGTGTTTTCAAAGAAGAGGGCCGCCTCGACGAAGCTGAAAAACTTCAGCGCGAAACCCTCGCGGCGCGCACTCGCGTTCTCGGTCCCGAACATCCCGACACGCTCGCGGGGACGTTGAATCTGGCGAACACTCTGACCGCCGAAAAGCGGTATTCCGAGGCGGAAGCCCTCTATCGGCCAACCCTCGAAGCGCAGCGCAGGGTGATGGGCCCGGAAAATCCTGAAACTCTGGCGACCGTAAGCAGCCTGGCGAATTGCCTGCGCAACCAGGGCCGCCTGGCCGAGGCGGAAAAACTGCAGCGCCAGGCTGTGGATGGCGAGCGCCGTATTTTCGGGCCGGAGCATCCCGAGACGCTGGACGACGTTGTCGCTCTCGCCTCAATCCTGCTTCGCGAAGGCAAAGTCGCCGAAGCCCGAACGCTGTACTCCAGCTACCTTGACGCGGTCGCCCGCACCCAGTCGCCTGCGCACCTGGCCACCGCCTGGTACAACTACGCCTGCGCTGCAGCTCTGGGCAGCCAATCGGACCTGGCGCTGGAAAATCTCCAACAGGCGGTCGAGCGTGGCTTTTCTGACGCCAGTCACATGGCCGAGGACGACGACTTGAAATCGCTGCGCAGCGATCCCCGTTTCACCGCGCTTCTCGCCCGCGCCAAAGAAAAAGCGGCCGCGTCACAGTCTTCCCCCGCGCAGAAATCCAACTGAGGTCGATGCAATAAAGTGGCAGCCCGAGAGTCCGTCAGGCTAAAGACTGGCGCAGGAAGGTCGAAGACCTCTTCTACAAATTGCGGGAAAATCGAAGCAGGCGGGATGAACCCTATGGAAAACTGCACATGCCTCATCCTTGACGTTCTTTGTCAAGGGTGGGAACTACGAACGCAGACACGACAGGGTTTGGACATGAGACAAAACGGTGGTGTCCGGCAGCATCGTACCCGCCCTTGCCAAGAATGCAAGGACGGGGCACCCTCGCATAGGTGGCGCAAACAAGAATCCGCCGTCAAGGCTGGGCCACCACCCCGCCTTCTACAAGGCCGTTTCTGAACGAGATGTTGGAGAAAGCCAGGGCAGACGCCCGGCGTCAGGAAAGTTGCTCACTGACAACTGACAACTGGCTACTGGCAACTGGGGTTACGCTCCCATCGCCGCGTGGTCGGCCATTCTGCGTTTGTTGTAGCGCAGGGCGACGTTCATGAAGACGTTGCCGAGGGGGGTCTCGAAGCAGATCATCAGCGCTTCGGTGTCTTCGCTGGTCTTGTCGCCTTCCTTCGCAGTGAGCAGGAGCGGGGGGTGCACGCGGAAGTGAAAGCCCTGGTCGTTCAGCGCCGAAATGGCGTTGCCCACGACCTGGTTGGCCAGCTCAAAGATGGTTTCCTTGACCAGCGAGTCCGACTCGGGCAGCTCTGCGCCCGCGTAGTGGCTGGCCACCTTGACCGCCGTCTGCGCTTCGAGATCGAGAATGATCCGGCCCTCGATGTCGCCGGTCAGAGCGATCATTCCGGCCACACCTTTGCGGCGATAGGCGTCCTCTTCCATGGTGAGGTTGATCACCTTGGTCTCGCCCTGCAGGCCTTGTGACAACACGGCATCGGCCGCGTTGATGAAAGGCTGGATCAGTTCCATCTTCATTGCTTAGACTCCCGCTCCCGCGGCACTGGCCACGGCGCCGTCTTCGCCCAGCACGTACTTGATGACTTCGTAGAGCACTTCCGGCTTCACCGGCTTCTGCACGAAATGGCGCGCGCCGCGCTGCAGCGCCGCCACAATGTTCTCCTGATAGCCGACGGACGACACCATCACCACGCGGGCTTCGGGATGCTGCTGCACGATCCGTTCGGCCGCTTCAATGCCTTCCATCTGCGGCATGGTGATGTCCATGAGCACGATGTCAGGATGCGTGCGGTCGAACTCGCTGATGGCGGTCAAGCCGTCGCCGGCCTCGGCCGCCACCTGCCCGCCGAACGTTTCGATCATGCGGGCCAGGTTCTTGCGGGCAAACACGGAATCGTCCACGATCAAATAGCGGACTGGTTGCCCGTCCTTGCTGCGTTTCACTGGCGCAAACTGCTCCATACGACCTCCCCTGTTACTGCATATCACGCCCAGCCGGTTCCGGCCAGATCACCCCGGTCATAGCCTCCGACCTTAGTGCGCTGCTCCGGCGTAAGCCGTGCCGAATCTGTAGCTTCCAAACCTATCTTCCAACCCCTGTCTTTCAGGCTCTAGCTTCCGGCGCGCGCGCCCCGGCCCGCGTCCGACCCCTTGCCTCGGCCGCAAATCGTCTGCAGCGTCGCCGCCATTACATCCAATCCAATCACGCGCAGGGCGTATCCCCGCTCGATGGCCGCCTTGGGCATGCCGAACACCACGCATGACTCTTCGCTCTGCGCGATGGTCATGCCGCCTTCCCGCTTCATCGCGCCCAGTCCTTCGGCGCCATCGTCGCCCATGCCGGTCATCAGCAGGCCGACCGCGTTAGCCTTGAACTCGTCGGCCACGCTGCGCAACAGCACGTCCGCGCTGGGGCGATGTCCGTTCACCCGCGGGTCGTCGGTCAGCACTACGATGTCGCCCATCGGCAGCCGCTTGACCTTCATGTGGCGGCTGCCCGGGAAGATCAGCACTCGTCCCGGCTGCAGCGTGTCTCCCGACTGCGCTTCCTTCACGCGCAGGGCGCAGATTTCATCCAGCCGCCGCGCAAACATGTCGGTAAATCCTTCCGGCATGTGCTGCACCACCACGATCGTTCCCGGAAAATCGCCGGGCAGCTGCGACAGCAGGTATTCCATGGCTTGCGGCCCGCCCGTGGAGACTCCAATCGCCACCACCTTGGTCGGCGTTCCCGAAAGCCCCGACACTTTCTCGGGCCTGGAGGAGACCGTCCGGAAGCGCGGCTTCAGCTTGCACTCCGCCGCCGCCTTGACCTTGGCGATCAGCTCCCGCGCCGTCTCCGCCATGTGCGCGGAAGCGTCTTTCGGCTTGGTGACAAAGTCGAATGCGCCCAGCCCGAGCGCTTTCATGGTGACGCTGGCGCCTTCGGTGGAGTGCGAGCTGAATACGATCACCGGCACCGGCCGCCGCCGCATGATCTCCTTCAGCGTATCGATCCCGTTCATCCCCGGCATTTCCAGGTCGAGCGTGATCACGTTGGGATTCAGCTCTTCAATCTTTTTCAGGCAGAAGGCCCCGTCCATCGCGGTGCCGACCACTTCGATCGAATCGTCGGCCGCCAGCATCTGCGGAATCAGCTTGCGCATCAGCGCCGAGTCGTCGACCACCAGCACGCGCACGGGATTCGTCTTCATGCCTGCCCTCCCGCGCCCGCGTTCAGCGCCAGCCGCAGGCGATCGGTGTGTGTGAGCAACAACCCGGTGTTGATCTTGCCCGCTTCCGGGGAGCGCCCGCGCGCGACATGTTCGACCACCGCGGGCAGATTCAGGATCAGCACCACGCGCCCGTCGCCCAGAATCGAGGCGCCGGAAACCAGATCGGTCGAGAAGGTCTGGTCATCGAGCGCCTTAATCACCAATTCCCCTTCGCCTTCCAGCGCATCGACTACCAAACCGTATTTCCTTTCTCCCACCAGAATGACCAGCACAAAAAGCTTGGCCTTGCGATCGTCACCAGCCGGCCTTCCCAGCCGCAGCAAGGGCAATACCTGGTTGCGCAGTTGCAACACCTCGTAGTTGTCGACCTGGTGCACTTCCGATTCGGCGGTGCGCGAAATCTCCATCACCGCGTTCAGCGGGATGGCATACAGCCGCTGCTCCACCCAGAACAACAGCGCCTTGATGATGGCCAGGGTCAGCGGCAGCTTCAGCCGGAAGGTGGTGCCTTGCCCGGGATGCGTCTCCACGCTGATGGATGCCTTCAGCCGGTGCAGCACGCTCTGCACCACATCCATGCCCACACCGCGTCCGGAAACTTCGGTGACCTGGTCTGCCGTGCTGAAACCGGGCCGGAAGATGAAGTCGAGCGTCTCCGCATCGGTCAGCCGGGCCGCTTCTTCGGGCGTGGTCATGCCCAGTTCGATGGCTTTGGCGCGAATCTTCTGGGCATCGATGCCGCGTCCGTCGTCGGTGACTTCGACCACAACCTGATTGCCCTGGTGATAAGCGTTCAGCCGGACCATGCCGTGCGCCGCTTTGCCCGCTCGCTTGCGCTCCTCCGCCGGCTCAATGCCGTGGCTCACGGCGTTGCGCACCAGGTGCGTGAGCGGCTCGGCAATGGCGTCGAGAATGCCTTTATCGAGATCGGTATCCTGCCCGCTCAGAACCAGCTCGACATCGCGGCCGCACTGCCGCGCCACGTCGCGCACCATGCGCGGAAAACGCCGGAACAGATGCTCGACCGGCACCATGCGGATCTTCATGACCGAGCGCTGCAGATCGTTGAGCACGCGCGCCTGGAAGGCCATGGCGTCGGCGAAGCGCCCGCGCAGCAACTCCTTGGGATAGCGCTTGGAGAACTCGCTCAGCGCCTGCTGCAACATCGACTTGCCGATGATCAGCTCGCCCACCAGGTTGAGCACGCTGTCGATGCGCCCAGCCTCCACGCGCAGCATGTTTTCCATGATGGCGGTGGCGGCCGTGGGCTCGACCACCGGAGCCGGAACCGCAGCGGGTGCAGCCTCCGGCGCGGGCGCAGCCTCGGCAGACCTGTCTTCCGGATCCGGCAGAATCGGCGCCGGAGCGGGCTGCGGCGAAACTGCGCTGGCCGCCAGCATCATCTCCAGCGTGACTTCTTCCACGATGGTCGGAATCCTGCACTTGGCGGCAATTTGCTCGGGGGTCTGCACGCTGGCCAGCACGAACTCCAGCTGCTTCGCCGGGGTCGGCGATTTGGCCTCAGGCCGGGCCGCAATCACCGGCCCCATCGTGCTGATGGCGTTGTGCACCAGCTGCCGCGCCGCGATGGGCATGGCGCAGTGGGGATCGATCTTCACCACCACGTGCAGCACATCCTGCCCCGAAGCCTGCGCCTGGGTCATGGCCAGCTTCTCCGCCTCGCTCCAGTCGGCGGCGGATTTCGAGGCGGCGGACTTGGGGCTCTTGCGCCGCGTTTTTCTGGCCGCCGGCGCCGAGGTCAGATCTTCGATCTTCTTGCTCAGGCTTTTTGTCGACGGCATTTTGCCGCCGCTGCGGTAGGCGGCGATCATCTCGGAGAAGACGTCAGCTGCGGCAAAAGCGATCTCGGCAACCGCCGCATGCGCCGCCGTACCCTCCAGCGACAAAGCGTCCTCGAACTGGTGGGCCAGTTCGCTCAGCGCGCGCAGCCCGCACGCCGCCGAGTCGCCCTTCAACGTGTGCACCGTCCGCCGGATGCCCCGGACGATCTCTTCGTCGCCCGGCTTCTTCTCCAGCTTCAGCGCCTCGTCGTTGAGCGCCTGCAGCAGCTCCTGCGAAGTCTCATAAAAGAGCTCCCGCAGTTCCAGGCCGCGCTCATCGGGAGAATTCGTCATTTACTCCCTCACCTCAACCCGCTGGTATGCCGTGCCGCTGTCTTTGTGCACCATGTGAAACTTGCTGGTCAGCCCGAGCAGGCTCTCGGCGTGCCCCACGAACAGGTAGCCGTGCGTGTTCAGGCAGCGATAAAACTTCTCGATCAGCCGCTTCTGTTCCGCCTCGTCGAAGTACATCATCACGTTGCGGCAGAAAATCACGTCGTTGCGCTGCGGCAGGTACTCCGTCTTGAGATTGTGAAAGTCGAAGTGCACCATCTCCTTCAGCGCCTTCTTCACTGCGTAGCGCTCGGCGACTTTGTCGAAGTAGCGCAGGCGATAGCCGTAGTCGACCATCGCCATCTGATTCTCGCTGTACGTCCCGTCCTGCCCGGCGCGCAGCACCGAGTAGCTGATGTCCGAGGCCAGAATCTCCACCCGCCACGGCGGCGGCACCAGCGGCTTGGGCAGCGGCAGTTCCACCGGCAGCGGATTGCGCAGGTAGTAATACGCCAGCGCGTCGGTCACCAGCATGGCCAGCGTGTACGCCTCCTGCCCGGTCGAACAGCCTGCGCTCCAGATGCGGATCGAATATTCCCGCCGCGAGCTTTTCTGCCGGAACAAGTCTTCCAGCGTGTGTTTCTGAAACAGGTCCAGCTGCGCCTTGTGCCGGAAGAAGCTGGTCTCGTTGACGGTCAGGTTCTCCAGCAGCTTGGTCAGTTCGTCCCGGCCTTCGCGGCTGATCAGCAGCCGGTAGTAGGCGTAGAACGAATCGGCACGGCACTCCTTCAATCGGCGCAGCAGCCGGTCCTGAAGAAAATGCGTGCGGCGCTCGTCGAAGTGCATGCCGCACTCCTGGTACACCAGCGCCTGCAGCAGCTTCAGTTCCGCTTCCGTCAGTATGGGAGCAGGTGCTGCTCCGGTTGTGCTCATGCGTTCTCTCGTTCTTTCGTCAGGGGCCAGGGTCTAGAGGATAGGGGCTAGGGGTTAGTAACACCGTCATCGATAATCCCCTGACGTCTAGCCCCTAGACCCTAGCCCCTGGTTCCCAGTCCCTAGCCTCTAGTCCCTATCCCCTGGTTGCTGCCGCTGCTGCCTTCTTCTCCCCGTTTTCGCTCTTCACCTGCAGGCTGCCCGGGGCCAGCAGTTTGTTCATGTCGAGCATCACCACCAGGCGTCCACCGACTTTTCCCAGCCCGGTCACGCAATTCAGCCCGCCTTCCTGAAAGACCGCGGGAGGAACTTCCACCGCGTCCGCCGGAATCTTGAGAACCTCCGACGCCGAGTCGACAATCAGCCCGGCCAGCCGGCCGCCATGCTCGACCACCAGAATGCGATTCTGCTTCTTGAGTACCGCTGACTTCTCTCCGAAGCGTTTGCGCAGGTCCATGACCGAAACGATCTTGCCGCGCAGGTTGATCACGCCTTCCAGATAGTCCGGCGCGTCGGGCACTGCGGTGATCTCGGGAACGCGCACGATTTCGTGCAGGGAAGTGATGGGGACGCCGTAGGTCTCGCGTCCCACCTGAAAGCCCACAATATGGAGTTCTCGGCTCATATTTGTTGAGATCCGGGGTTGGAGTCTCCTGGAATCGAGGACCTAACCCTGCGCCCCCGCCGCCGCCCGCCGCGTGCGCGAAGCGTCTCCGCCCGGCGACGGCCGCGAAGTCTCGGCCAGGGCAAAGCGGTCCATGAATTCCAGCAGCCCGCGCGACATCTTCGACATCTGCTCCGAAGACGCCGCCAGTTCGGTTGAGCCGGAGGTGGACTGCTGCACAAGTTCGCGCATGCGCTCCATGGCCTTGACCACGGCCTGCGCTCCCGATGCCTGCTCTTCCACCGCCGAGTTGATTTCGTGCGTGATTTCGTTGAGGCGCGTGGTGGCGCGCGCAATCTGCGATGAGCCGTGCGACTGCTCGTTGGTGGCCGCGCCGATTTCCTGCGCGAACTTGTAGACCTCGGTGACCACGTTCGAGATCTTGCGCAGCGCCGCGTTCAGCTCTCCGCCCAGCTCCAGCCCTTCGTTCACGATGGAGGTGGAGCGGTCCATGTTCTCGACCGCCTTGCGCGCTTCCTTCTGAATGCTCTGAATCAGTTCGGAGATCTCTTTGGTCGACTGCGCCGACTTTTCCGCCAGCTTGCGCACTTCGTCGGCCACGACCGCGAAGCCCAGGCCGTGCTCGCCGGCGCGGGCGGCTTCGATGGCGGCGTTCAGGGCCAGCAGGTTGGTCTGCTCGGCCAGATCGTCGATGACTTCGATGATCTTGCCGATATCGTCGGCCCGCTGTCCCAGCGCCCCGATGATTTCGCCGGAAGAGTTGATGGTGGTGTTGATGCGGGTCAACCCGTCGGTCGCCTTCTCCATGGTATTGATGCCGTTGTGCACTTCCTCGCGCGAGCGGTTCGAAATGTCGAGCAGCACTTTGGCCGTATCGGCCACGCGCTGAATCGAAGCCACCATCTGATCGATGGAGGCTGACGTCTCGCTCACGCTCGAAGCCTGCACCTGCGTGCTCTTCACCATGTTCTGCACGTTGACGCTCATCTCGTGCATGGTCGAGGTGACTTCATCGATGGCCGACGACGCCTGCAACCCGATCTTGGCCGAGTCGTCGGAAGCGCCCGCCACCTGGTTGGAAGCGCTGGCCACCTGCGACGAGGCGTCGCGCACGCTGCGCACCAGCCCGGCCAGCCCGTCCACCATGCGCGCGAATGCGTTGCCCAGGGTGTCGTGCGAGGAGCGCGGCTTGACTTCCACCGTCAGGTCGCCCCCAGCGATGGACTCGGAAACACCAGCCATTTCCTTGAGGTAGACCACCATGCGGGCAAAGCTGCGGGCCAGTTCGCCCAGTTCGTCCTGGCGGCTGGCGTCGATGTTGTGTTCCAGGTCGCCCGTGTTTCCGATGGTCCGGGCCACGTTCATCAGGTTGCCCAGCGGTTGCGTGATGGACTTGGCGGTGCGGTAGGCGATCAGCGCGCCGGCAATAAAGGCAATCAGGGTGCCGATCGCCGAGATCGTGATCGTCCAGTTGGCGGTGCTCTCGTCCGATTTGTTGTGCTCAGCCCCTGGCTTGTGGTTCTCTTCGTCGGCGGCATCCAGCGCATCGGTTGAGTTCTTGACCCAGGTGGACGCGTCTTTCTGCAGGTAGAAGATCTGCAGCTCGGCGACGGTGGCGTTGCCCGCGTCCACGTCCTTCCGCTTGTCAATGAGCGCCTGAGCGAATTCGTGGCTCCAGGATTGTTCCAGTTGCTGCACTTTGTTGAACGCGCTCTTGGTCTGATCGGAGGCGGCCAGTGCCTTGCCCTGTTCCAGTTTTTCGTTGAGGATGCGCAGACCCTCGTTCATGCGTTCCACTTCGCGGGTGTCGCCGCTGAGCAGGTAGTTGCCCAGATAAAGGCGATTGAGCATCATCTGGGAACGGACGGCGTTGGTCGTGCCCGCCAGCTCCAGCGATGCCGCCGCGCGCCGGGCCGCCACCCAGTTCACGAAAAACAGCAACAAGACCATCCCCAGAATGAATCCGAAACTCCAATACAGCTTTTTGCCGATCGTCATGCCCAGTCTCCTCGCGGCCACTCGCTACCGCGGCTCAAACTTGAAATCGATAATGCCCGAGCTTTCGCCCCCGGCCGGCTCGAAACGCCATTTCTTGGCGGCATCCAGCGCCGCGCTGGCCAACACCGGGTGCCCGCCCACCACCCGCGCATCCTTCACCACTCCGTTGGGCGAAACCACCACTTCGATCTTCACCGTGCCTGCAATATTCATCTTGCGCGCCAGTTCGGGGTAGCTGGGCTGCACTTTGGTCTTGGCCCGGCGCACAAGTTCCTCGCTTTGGGCCTGCTGCGCCCTTACTGGGACTGGCGAGCTGGTTAGGGCCAGGGTCAAGACGGCCAACACGGCCGCTGCGGTTCTTTGAGACACGATCCCTCCTTGATGGAAGAAGCTGGTGACCCTTGCCGTGCAACAGCTGGGCCACCCGTGACCTCCGGAAGAAACCGAAGTAATGACCTATATCTGTTAGTTGGAAAAGGACTTAACAGGAGTCTTAGAATCCGCAGCCGCGGCTCAGAGAATGAGCCCAGTCTCATTCCCGATTCCAGCCCCTGCGTTTCTCAGTCTGAGACGCTGTCTCACCAAATTCTCGGGATTTCACACTCGGGCACCCCTCCCCCCATTTCCCTTGACTCAAATTGAGATGACCTGTAGTTTCCCATTAGATTCAAGCACTTGTGAATCGCGAACCACTTCTCTCCATGATCGGATCGGCATCCGGTTCGACGCCCGGCGGAGTGCGCCCCCAAACGGGCCGAGCCTCGGCCATTTCGGGCGGAAGCGCTCTGGCTCCGAGTTCCGACGAAGCTTTCCAGCAGCTTTTATTGCGGATCGCCGGCCGGGCCAGCGAGCGGGCCGATGCCCCCGCGCTGATTCAGCTGTTCTGCGAGGCCACGCGCGAGTTCTTCTGCGTTCCCGGGGTCTACTTCTGGCGCTGCCACGCGGGTGACGAACTGGTCGGCGAGCACGCGGATGGCAAGCTGGCCGAGCGTTTTGCCGGGATTCGCATTCGGTCCGAGCACGGCGCCGTGACCGCCGAAGCGGTGCGGCAGCGGCGCACCATCTTCGCCAACCGCGTGCAATCGTCCGCGCCGCAGCTCGTGCAATTCGGCGCGCGCTCTCTGCTGGCCGCCCCGCTCGTGGTGTTTAACGAAGTCATCGGAGCGGTCACGTTTCTCGACGACAGCAACACCGAATTCTTCAACGACGACCTGGCCGCCAAGGCCACCATCCTGGCCGGACAACTGGGCAGCCTGCTGGAAGCGACGCGGCTGAGCGAAGCCTCGCGCGAAGAGCATCGCCGCGCCGAGATTCTGGCCGACGTCGCCCATGCCCTGCATGCGACTCCCGATGTGGCCTCGGTGCTGGAAGCGCTGGCCGACCGCCTGCGCCGGCTGCTGCGCACGCCGCTGGTCTGCGTCCTGATGAAGCGCGATGGACCGTTCGAACTGCGCGCGGTTGCCGCCGAGACGCCCCAACTCGCCCACGCCGTGCGCGCCCGCCATGACCGCCAGACCCTGCGCTTCGTGGCTGATCTGGCGCAGCGCGCCCTGGCCGCGGGCGAGCCCGTGACGCTTTCGGTGGGCGCTGAAGTGCATTCGCTGGGAACTCTGGTTTCGCCGGGGATGCTGATTGCGGCGCCGCTGCGCACCTCGCGCACCCAGGGCGCGATTCTCGTCTACCCGCGGCAGGACGGCGTTTTCACGGGCGAGGAAAAAGCTCTGGTCTCAGCCATCGCCGGTTTTGGCGCGGTCGCCGTGGCCCATGCCGAGCTCCACGTTACGGCCCATGCCCAGGCCAAGGAACTGCACGAGTTGCTGGAGATTTCCTCGCAGCTCAGTTCCAGCGCCGACCTGGAGCAGTTTCTGCAGTCTTTTGTCGTCCACGCCGCCGACTTCCTGGGCTATGGCCGCTGCTTCGTGGCCCTGGCCGAGGCAGACCACTTTCAGGTCCGCTATGGCGTCGATCGCGGCGAGTCGCGCCGCGTCGACGTGATGTTCCCCGAAGGCGTCGCGACGCGAGCGCTGCGCGCCAAAGAAGTTTTCTGGACTGACGACGCCAGCCAGGTCCCCGGCATCAACCCGGACGCCGTCGCCACCTACAACCTGCGCCAGATTCTGGCCGTGCCCCTGCTGGGATCGGGCGGCGATGTGCTGGGCATGTTCGGCGTGCTCGACCGGCTCGACGGCACCGGCATTTCCCAGGAGGACATTCGCCGCGCCCGCGCTTTGTCGAACCAGGCCGCGGTGGTGCTGGAGGCGGCCCGCAATCTGCACTTGTCGGAGCAACACCGGCGCCGCGCCGAGGCCCTGATCGAACTGGCCCGCGAAATCGACGGCACCCTGCATTTGTCCGAGTTCGCCCGCCGCTTCGTGGCCCGGGCCACCGAGTTGAGCGGTTGCCGGTCTGGGTTTCTCGCGGTCGCGCAGGACGGCCATTTTCAGCTGCTGGCGGCCTATCCCCCGCGCCCGGCCGCGGCCACACTTCCTTCCGGGGACACGGAAAAACCGCCGCAAACGGCCCATCCCGTGCTGGACCGCGACCTGGAGCCCGCCCTGGGCGCGGCTCTGTCGGAGTTTGTGACCCTTCATCAGGACACCGTCGTTGCCGCCTCGGCCGAGCAGTTGCTCGGCGCGGATGCCGCTTTCGGCCTGGGCTGGACCGATTGCACGCTGGTGCGTCTGCGCGGCGCCAGCGGCCAGCTGGCCGGATTGCTCGGCCTCTCCGGCCGGGCCCGTCCGCTCGAGGGCGAGGACCGCATCTTCCTGGAAACCATGGCTGGCCACGCCGCCATGGCTCTGGAAAACGCCCGGCTTTTCACCCGCATCGAGCAGGCCAACCGCCACTGGATGGCCATCTTCGACGCCATCACCGACTTCATTGTGGTGCACGATCAGTTCGACAAGGTGTTGCGCGTCAATCGCTCGCTGGCCGCGATGATCGGCGTGCCGCCGGCGGAACTGATCGGAGTCGACATGCGCTCGCTGCTGGCCCTGACCAGCGATGTCGCTCCCTATTCCTGCCCTTTCTGCCGCGCCCTGGCCGACGACGCCGACGAATTCGTCCATCCCGTCTTCGATCGCACCTATCTGATCTCGACCTCACGGGTGCAGGACGCCGCCCGCGAATCGGTGCAGACCATCCATGTGCTGAAAGATATCTCGGACCGCCGCGAAGCGGAACGGCGCTACCGCGAGCTCTTCGACAACATTCAGGAAGGGCTCTTCTTCAGCACGCCCGCCGGGCGCTTCATCGAAGTGAATGACGCCATGGTGCGCATGCTGGGCTACTCCAGCCGCGACGAGCTGCTGCAGATCGATATCCCCACCCAGCTGTATTCTTCTCCCGAGCAGCGCGAGCAGCACACGGCCATCCTGGCCGAGCACGGACACCTGCGCAACTACGAAGCGACCTTGCGCCGCAAGGATGGTTCTCCCATTCACGTGCTGATCAACGCCTTTGCCCTGTACGACAACCACGGGCAGGTGCTGCAGATTCGCGGCCTCATGCTCGACGTTACCGGCCTGCGCACCTCGCAGTCGGAGCTGTACCGCGAGCGTGATTTCTCGGGCAAGATTCTCAGCAACACCCAGAGCCTGATTCTGGTGGCCGATACCGCCGGCCTGATCAGCTACGCCAACCGGCGGTGGGCGGCCGCCGGCTTCGAGCAGAGAGATCTGCTCGGCCATCCTCTGCTGGAATTCGCCGCTCCCGGCTATGTCCGTCCGCTGGCCGACGCGCTGAATCAAACTCTGAATGCGCAGCAGGTCGACAACCTGGAATTGCAGATCATGCGGGGCAACGGCGTCGCCGGACAGTTCTCCGCCAATCTCAGCCCCATGCGCGACGAGCAAGGCAACGTCACCAGCATCGTCTGCGTGCTCACCGACATTACCGATTCCGCCGTCTTGCGCGACAAGCTGATTCATGCAGAAAAAATGGCCGCAGTCGGGCAGCTGGTCTCCGGCGTCGCTCATGAAGTCAACAATCCGCTGACCGCCATTCTCGGATTCGCCGATCTGCTCATGGAGAATCCCGAGACCCCGGAAGCCGCCCGCAAGGATCTGCGCGTGATTCTGCAGGAAGCGCAGCGCACCAAGCAGATCGTGCAGAACTTGCTCAGCTTTGCCCGCCAGATGCCGCCCGAGCGCAACGCCGTGCAGCTCAACTCCATTCTGCGCCGCACCATTCAGCTGCGCTCCTACGATTTCACCAGCCACGGCGTCGACGTCATCGAGCATCTGGACGAACACTTGCCGGAAGTTATCGGCGACGCCCATCAACTGCAGCAGGTCTTTCTCAACATCATGAACAACGCCTATGATGCGGTGCACGAAGTCGCCCGTCCGCCGCGCATCGAGATCATGACCACCAAAGCCGGCGACGCCGTCGAGGTTTCGTTCCGCGACAACGGCAACGGAATCTCCCACCCCGACAAGATCTTCGACCCCTTCTTTACCACCAAGGAGGTGGGGAAGGGCACCGGCCTCGGCCTGAGCATCTGCTACGGCATCGTGAAGGAACATGGCGGCGAGATTCTCTGTCACAACAACCTCGGCGGGCAGGGCGCCACGTTCATCGTGCGCCTGCCGGCGGCGGAGCACACCGCTTCTTTCGGCGTGGCCGCAGGAGTGATACAAAAATGAGCCTACCGGCTGTTCAACCCTCCCCACTGCCCGTGCTGCTCATCGAGGATGAGCCCGCCGTGATGGCGTATGTGCGGGCCGCGCTCGAGCGCAGCGGCTATCCCGTGGTGTGCTGCGAATCTGGCGTGGACGCGCTGCGCCTGCTGGAGAACGGTGGCTTTCTCGGCGTGGTCTCCGACATGCGCACGCCGGGCGGCGTCGACGGCGGCCAGGTGCACGCCTGGATCGCGCAACATCGCCCTGACCTGGCCGGGCGCATTGTGTTCATCACCGGCGACGTCGCCAACGAGGAGACGGTTGCCACCTTGCGCCAGACCGGCGCTCCCTGCGTGGAGAAGCCGTTTCGCGTGCAGCAGTTGATCGACGTCGTTTCACGAACCATGGGGAAGGCCCTGTGAGCAACGCAGCCAGCAAGGAAGACCAGCGGATTCGCCTGCTGATCGTCGACGATGAGCAGAGCATCCGCAAACTCTGTTTCACCGTAGGCGAGGCGCTGGGCTTCGTCTGCCTGGAGGCCGACAGCGGCGACTCGGCCATGGCTCTTCTGGAAGAACAGCCCGCGCACATGGTCCTGACCGACCTGGTCATGCCGCACATGTCGGGGCTCGAGTTCCTGGAGAAGGTGAAAAAGCTTCTGCCCCGCATCGAAGTCGCGCTCATGACCGGGCACGGCTCCATCGAGACCGCGGTGCAGGCCATGAAACTGGGCGCGTATGACTACATCACCAAACCGTTTTCGCCGCTGGAGGAGTTGCGCCTGTTCCTGCGCCGCATGGCGGAAAAAGTTCGCCTGGTCGAGGAGAACGAGTTCCTCCGCCAGCGCATGGATTCGGAAACCGCCGTGCACGGCATCGTCGGCTCCTCCGCCCGCATTCAGGAGGTCCTGCGCATGGTCTCGCGCCTGAAAGACACGCGCACGGCCGTGCTCATCTACGGCGAAAGCGGCACCGGCAAGGAACTGGTGGCGCGCGCCATCCATTTCCGCGGGGCTTTTGCGGCGCGTCCCTTCGTGGCCGTGGATTGCGGATCGCTGGTGCCCACGCTGATTGAAAGTGAACTCTTCGGTTATGAAAAAGGAGCCTTCACCGGCGCGCTGCGATCGAAGCAGGGATTATTTCAGAGCGCCGACAGCGGCAGCATCTTTCTCGACGAAGTGGGCGAGTTGCCTCTGGAGCTGCAGGCCAAATTGCTGCGCGTGCTGCAGGAGAAGGAAGTGCGTCCCGTAGGCAGCAACCAGCGCGTGAAAGTGGACGTGCGCGTGATCGCCGCCACCAACCGCGATCTGGAAGCCGCCTACAAGAACGGCACCTTCCGCAAGGATCTTTATTTCCGGCTCAATGTCGTCACCATGCACGTGCCCGCGCTGCGCGAGCGCCGCAGCGACATTCCCATGCTGGTGCACTGGTTCCTGGAACGCTATGCCCCGGGCTCGGAGCAGCAGGTCTCGAGCGCCGCCATGAAATCTCTCATGCAATACGACTGGCCCGGCAACGTGCGCGAACTGGAGAACTGCATCGAACGCGCGATCGCTCTAGGCGACGGACAGACCATCGATCTTGGCGATCTTCCGCCCTCCATCGCCGCCGGAACCCTGCCCTCGGCTGCGCCGGACGCGGAACGCCCCGTGGCCTTCGATCCCGATCTCGCCGCGGCCCTGGCCGCATCTCCGCAGGCTCCTCTGTCGACCACCGATCTGGAAGACATCGAGCGCGCCACCATCCAGCGCGTCTTCGAGCAGGTCAAGGGCGACAAGGCTCTGGCCGGACGCATGCTCGGCATCAGCCGCGCCACGCTCTATCGCAAGCTGAAGCGCTACAACATCAGCGTCGGATCGTCCGGATCAGGCTCGTCGAGCCACACGCTGCAGTAGACGATCCTCGGATGCTCACGCGCAAGGCCAGAGCTTTCTTAGTCCTCATCCTCGTCGGGCCTTGCCCGCACGCCGATTTCCCGAACGAGCGTGAGACGGATGTCTCGTGTTGAGACGCCATGGGCCAGCGACGGCAGCCAGCGCTCGCCAGCTGCCCTGCAAGTGGCTGAAAAACCAACCACCCCAGTGCTAGACCTTTCGTTCGCAGCTTTGGTTGAGGTCGTGCTTGCCATCTGATTGGAACTGCGGACTCTCGGCTCCCCGAAAAGCTCTTCCTAACCGGGAAGAGAGGGGAGCCCAGCCGCATTGCCCGCGGTCATCGCACTGCGAACTGACCCGAATCCGTTAAGGAGTTCTTAATCACTTGGCACAACCGGCGGCAGCAACCGCACAGAACACGCAGAGCCACGGCGCCGTGGCCGGGCTGGCACGGTTTTTCCCCGAAGCGGTGCCGGTGCGTATTCCGGTACAGTTGGCCCGCACGCTCGAAGCGGGGGCGCCCGCGACCGCCAATTTCACCGAAAGCACCGTCATCGAATTCGGCACCCCCCGGGAAGTTCTGTTTGCCTGCAAGACGCCGCTGGAGTTCGCCGACGTGGTGCGCCTGCGCAACTCCGACGGCTCGCTCGATACCGAAGCCTCGGTCGTCGCCGTGCAGTATCATCCCGGCCAGACGGTCGTGGCGGCACGCTTTCTGGGCGAAGTGCCGAACTGGATCGTGAAACCATGACCACACCCACTCCTGCGCAAGATCTCGCAACCCAATGGAATGCCGCTCGCCGCTTGTATCCCATCTACTTTGAACTGGCGCGCGAGTTCGTCATCGACGTGCAAGCCTGCAACGACCTGGAAGCCGGCGTCGACTGCCCGGGAAAAGACGCCGTGGAACAGGCCAAGCGCTGGCTCGACGAAATGGATGAGCGCATCCAGGTGCACCAGTTGCGGCAATTCCTGCAAACCAGCGCGATGGTGACCCAGGAAGGGCTGCTGAACCTGCTGCAGCATTTCCTGGCCAAGACCAGCAAGACCGATATCATCCGCGACAAGATCGATTTCCTGCTGGTGCAGTATTTCAGCCAGATCGCGCCCAGCGGCGTGGACGACTCCGAAGTCGATCTGGCCTACGTGGCGCAGACTCTGCAACCCGTGCTCAGCCAGGTGGATCTGAAAACTCCGGTATGGCTGAATGCGCTCGATCGCGTGCTGGAATCGGCGCGGCGCTGTCGCTCCCTCGACGAGCTGCTGCACGGCGGCGTGCTCGAGCAGGGACGCAAGGCCAAAGTCCAGGCTGGAGAACTGTTCTATCTGCCGGTAGCCCTGGTCGCTTTCACGCGCTTCGGCTATCTCATGCGCCGCGCCTTCTTTCGCCTGATGCTGGGCGATCTCAACACGATTCTGGACGGGCTGACCGAACTGGAAGACAAGGGCGTGGAAACCATCGATTGCCGCCGCGCCCAGTTCTCCGCCGAGGAACCGATCATGCGCCTGCGCATGATCTGCCAGTCGTGGAAGGTGATGTTCCAGGCGGAGTATTCCTCGGGCCAGCCGTTGCGCATGCTGGTCGACCTGCGGGCCTCGGTGGAATACGCGCTGGGCCGGGGGAAACCGGAGGCGGAAGCAAAAGGGAACACCGCGGCAGCGGCCAAACCGGCTGCGCAGCCGGCATCCGGCGCAAGCGCGCCGTCTGCGGCAAAACCCGTGGCTGGAGCGGCCAAAGCGGCGGCCAAGGGCGCCGTGCCGAAGCCTGCTGCGAAACCTGCTGTGGCGCCGTCTGCCGCGCCCGCACCCAAGGCCAAGGCGGCAGCTGCCGGCGCAGGCGCCGAGCCCGCTGAGTTCGAAGTCACCAGCACGCCGGGCTGGGAGCCCGACGCGCCTTCGCAGCCGGGCTCACCATCAGGCCCGCCATCAGGAAAGAAAGGCTAGGAAAGGGAAAGTCTCCGTCGTGGAAACTCCGACTGTACTGATCATCTCCGACGAAGTCGACTTTTCCCGGCGCATTACCGCGCGCTGGCAGATGGAGCGCAATGTTCCTACGTTCACTCTGCTGAGCGGCGAGTTGTGGCCGCGCTTCGCGGTTGACGTCTTTGACGTAGCCATTGTCGGGGAACTTCGCCGCGACCTGCTCTCGGTGGTTCTGGAGCCTCTGCACTCGACCAGCCAGCCCATCTTCTGCGTTTGCCGCGATACGGCTACGGCGCAGCTGGTGCGCGAGCGCTGGCCGCGCATTTCCATTCTCCGGCCCACCGCGTCGCCAGAAACCACCAGTTGGCTGGAAACGCTGGTCCTGGCCGCAAGCGAGGCGGTGCATCGCTCCCGCGCCGAAGCCCGAGCCCGCGCGTCCGAATCCGCCTGCACCGTGCTCGAACGCCAGGCCATGCTCGGACGCTACATGGTCGAAATGCGCCACAACCTGAACAACGCGCTCACTTCCGTGCTGGGCAACTCGGACCTGCTGCTGATCGAGCCCGGCAGCCTGTCGGCCCACACCCGCGCTCAGATCGAGACGATTCGTAACATGACGCTGCGCATTCACGAGATCATGCAACGCTTTTCGTCGCTGGAAAAAGAAATGAACGTAGTAGCGCAACAGGCGGAACGGGATTCCGGCAAGTCATACGCCGCCGCCGCCGGAAACTGAGTACTGAGTACTGAGAACTGACTACTGACTACTGAGTACTGGGTACTGACTACTGACTAACAACTAATCCTCCCCTAGTACCGCGCCGATGACGTTAGCGTCGGCGCCAGAACTTCTGTAATCCCGCTGCGGGAAGGATTTATGCACAGACTGATGGCAGGCCGCACCATTCTCGAGCACGAACTCAGTGAGCTGCGCCTGCTGGTCGAGCGCCAGACCGGAATCCTGCTCGACTGCCCGAACAGCGCCCTGGTCGCGCACGTGGCCGAGTATCTGGAAAGTGAGGAACTGGAGTCAGTCGCCGCTCTGCTGGAGCGGCTCAGAGCCTCGGATCTGGATCCGCATGTGTTAGCCCGCTTCCTCGACGGCGTGCTCAACGTGAGCACCGGATTCTTCCGCCATCCGGGCGCCATGAATGCCCTGGCCCGGCAGGTGATCCCGCAACTCTACGCCCGCAAATCGGAAGACGGCCCCTGCACCCTGCGCATCTGGAGCGCGGGCTGCGGCACCGGTGAAGAGCCATATTCCATCGCGATGGCCCTGTGCGATGTCTTAGGGAATGGAAATGGCACGGCTGCCGGTGACGGCGGCACGTGCAACGGAAGCGCGGGCAAGGACGGCAAAGACAGAGACAAGGACGGCAGAGAGAAAGACGGCAGAGAGAAAGAAAAGATCGGAGCCGCCCGCAACGGCGGCATTGCGGAGAATTCGGCCCCGGCGTCGGCTCTGCCGGGCCCAAAAGACTGGTCGGTCCACATCGTGGGCAGCGACCTGCTGCCCTCGGCCATCGAAGTTGCCGAGCGCGGACTCTATCCGCAGTCGGCGCTGGCCGGCCTGCCTCCAGCGGCGATCCGCGCATGCTTTTCCAAAATCGGCAACACCAACGGCAACTTGACCTCGGCCAGTCAAATCAGCCCGCAGGACGCTCAGCCCAATGGTTGCAGCGCGCACCTGCTGGTCAAGCCGCGCCTGCGCAGCCTGGTCACCTTCAACACCATGAACCTGACCAAGCCCGTCTACATTGGGCGCTTCGACTGCATCTTCTGCATGGACGTGCTGCCGCACCTCTC
>DATNJE010000056.1:0-5252 GCA_035604095.1 Terriglobales bacterium | reverse complement strand
AGCTTCGCACCGCCTCCGACGAACCGGTGGTTGCCTACTCCATCGCTTACCCGATGGGCGTGATCGGCGTGCTGGTCTCGTTCGCCGTGCTGCGCCGCCGGTGGAAGCCCGCGATGGAGCCGCCAGCGGAAGCCGCGGAGATCCGCGTCCGTGATTTCGCGGTGATGAATCCCGCGGTAATCGGGCGCACGATGGAGGAAGTCCTGCGCCTGCACCACGACCCCGGCTTCGTGGTCAGCCGCATCCAGCATGGGGGCGCGAGCGAGATCGTCCGTGGCGACACGCGCCTGGAGCGGCGCGACATCGTGGTGGCCGTGGGCGATGACGACGGCCTGGTGCGCGCCGAACAAATCTTCGGCCAGCCGGTCGAGGCCCACATCGAACTGGACCGCTCGCAGCTCGATTTCCGCCGCGTGTTCGTTTCCCGCCAGGAGATCGTGGGCAAGCGCATCCGCGAACTCGACCTGGAGAACAGCATGGGCGCCACGGTCACGCGCCTGCGCCGCGGCGACGTGGACTTCATCCCCACCCGCGACACGCGCCTCGAACTCGGCGACCGCGTCCGCGTGCTCACCCATCGCGAGAACTTCCCTGCCATCTCCGAGTTCTTCGGCGACTCCATCCGCGGCACCGCCGAAACCGATTTCGGCTCCGTCGCCCTGGGCATGGTGCTGGGCGTGCTCGTCGGCCTGGTGCCCATTCCGCTGCCTGGCGAAAATATCCGCCTGGGATTCGCCGGCGGCCCGCTGCTGGTCGCCCTGATCCTGGGCAAGCTGGAGCGCACCGGTCGCATCACCTGGATCATGCCGCTGCACTCCAATCTCACCCTGCGGCAGATCGGGCTGCTCTTCTTCCTCGCCGGTGTCGGCATCCGCGCCGGCTACTCGTTCGCGCAGACCCTCCGCCAGAATGGCCTCCAGATGCTGCTGGCCGGCGCCGCCATCACCCTGGCCGTCACCGTGGTTTCCCTGGTGGTGGGATATAAGCTGCTGAAGATCCCGTTCGCTTCGCTCATGGGCCTGGTCGCGGGCATCCAGACCCAGCCTGCGTGCCTGGCCTATGCGACACGCGAAGCCAACTCCGACGCACCCAACCTCACCTACGCTGCTGTGTATCCGGTGGCCATGATCGCGAAGATTATTTTGGCGCAGTTGCTGACGTGAGTGGCGAGTACCAAGTACTACCCTACTCCGTGAACATCGGCACCTGGCCGGAATCGGCGGCGGGCACAGCGCGTGGACGACGGCGGCGGGCTGCCGGCCCTCCGATCACGCCCAGCACCGTCAACTCGGCGAGCGCGCTCCTGGGGACGAAGATACGCTGCAGATTACCGCGGCTGTCGGGAGGGTTGATGAGGAAGCCGTCTCTGGAGAGCTGGGTCAGGTCGTTGGGCATGAGCCCTTCCATCACATCGTTGTCGCGGAACTTCAGGCGCACCCACAGTCCCTCGGTGCGCGGCCGGGTGGCGAAGGTTTTGCGCGCTGAGGCGTCCACGTCCGCGAACTCGCGCACGAAGTACACGCCCTTAACATCGGCCAGCTCGATGAGCACCACCTTGCCGGCGGTGTTCATCAGCTCCAGCTTGCCCTCGACCACGAAGCTGGCGGGCGCGACGTAGCCCTGCATCGTGTCGCGATCCATCTTGCGGACGATCACCTTCTTGTGGGTCGAGGATTTCAAAGTTGTCTTTCCGATTTTTGTAGCCTGCCACGGGTCGCCCGGCGATTGTCGCATTTTTGCCGCCGCTTGCGCGCTCGGGCTACGCCCTGTAGCCAAATTGTAAACCTTTGTGCTATGGTGTTTTGTTTGTGCGGGCCCTGGGAAGCGTACGGCTAAGTCTATTGCCCGGAGTCACTTACATCTGGTCAACTCAAACCTGCTTCGGCCCCGGCCTGCGCCCACGTGCAAAAACGGGACTCGCAGATGGGCCTTTGGTGCGTCCGTAACGCGCCGGCACGCTAGCCCGGCGATGCAGAATGGCTG
Source organism: Terriglobales bacterium (assembly GCA_035604095.1). Classification (GTDB taxonomy): domain Bacteria; phylum Acidobacteriota; class Terriglobia; order Terriglobales; family Acidobacteriaceae; genus JAHFUA01. The sequence goes on along the minus strand of DATNJE010000056.1, from coordinate 3,269 downwards.
ATTACATCTACATGATGGAAAGCCGGCTCACGCCGGACCAGCAGCGGGCTGTCGCCCTGGTGCAGGATCTGGCGCGCGCGCAGGAGATGAACGTTTACCTGACGGGCGGCGCCATCCGCGACCTCATCAGCGGCTTTCCCATCCGCGATCTCGACTTCACCGTGCAAGGCAACGCTCTGAAGCTGCAGCGCGAGCTGGAGAAGGCCGGCGCCATCCTGCAGGGCGTGGACGAAGACCTGCGCTCCATGTATGTGCTGCTGCCCGGCAACGTGCGCTCCGAGATCGCCATGGCGCGGTCGGAGCGCTACGAGAAGCCGGGGCGGCCGCCGGAGATCGCCTCCGGCACCATCATCGACGACCTCCGCCGCCGCGACTTCACCATCAATGCCATGGCGCTGTCGCTCAATCCCGGCTCGCGCGGCCTGCTGCTCGATCCCTTCAACGGCGTGGCCGACCTCGAAGCCAAGCTCATCCGCATCCTGCACAACTACGCTTTCTACGAGGAACCCTCACGGCTGATCCGGTCCAGCCGCTTCACCATCCGCTTCCACTTCGCGCTGGAGGAGCGCACCCAGGCCCGCTTCGACGCCGCCCGCGAAGGCAATTACATCGACAACATCTCCGACCGCGCCGTCGGCTACGAGATCGAGCAGATCGCCTACGAGGACGATCCCCTGCACCTGCTTCGCCTGTACGAGAAGGAAGGCTGGTTGAAGGTGCTCAACCCGCACTGGTCCGCGAGCAAGGTGGATACGGCGTCGCTGGCAGAGTTGCTCAAGACCAAACAGCAGATGCTGGATCTGGGCTACACGCTGGACGCCGCGCCGGCGGTGATGTACTTCCTCACCCACCGCCTGGGCGACCGCGACATTGCGGCTATGCAGCGGCTGATGCCGCGCAAGAGCTTCGTCGAGACCTGGCGCAAGCTGGACGACGACGCCAAAGAACTCACCAAGCGCCTCGCCGGCAAGGAAGCAGCCACGCCATCGCTGGCCTGGAAGCTGCTTTCCACGGCGCGCCCCGAGACCATCCTGTTTCTCGATACCACGACCGGCAACCAGGCCGTGGCCCAGAAGATCCGCAACTTCTTCACCAAGTGGCGCCAGATGAAGGACAAGCTGCCGCTGCCGGAGATGGCCGAGCTGCACATCACGCCCGAACTGCCGGTCTATCCCAAGCTGGCGGAAGATGCCTTTTATCTGCTGCTCGACGGCAAGCTGCGTTCGCGCACCGAGATCCTGAAGTTCCTGAAGCCGTTCGCACCGCCGCCACCGCCGCTGCCGCCACCGCCGCCCAAGCGCGGACGCGGAGCCAAAGCCGCCGAGGCTGCGCCGGCTCCCGCCGACGCCAAGCACGGAAAGAAGGGCAAACCCGCAGAACCGGCCGCGGCGGCGGTCGCGCCGGGAAAGCAGGCTGTCCCGAAGCACGCTCCTCCGTCTCCGCCGGCCGCCAAGGCTGCCGCGAAACCCGCTCCCAAAAAAAGTCCGGCGCCACCCGCCAAACCGCAGCCTCCCAAGAAATCCCCCGCGCGAAAGAAGAAGAAATAACCTATGCGCGCGCTGGTGACGGGAGGCGCCGGCTTCCTAGGCTCGTATCTCTGCGAGGCGTTGCTGGTGGAAGGCTACTCTGTCCTTGCGGTGGATAACCTTCTGACCGGGCGCGAGACCAACCTTGCGCATCTGGCGCGCGAGTCCCGCTTCGAACTGCGCCGGCTCGATATCATCCAACCCTTCGACGCGGGCGCGGTGGATTACGTCTTCCACTTCGCCAGTCCCGCCAGCCCGGTGGACTACATGGTCCACGGCGTGGAGACGCTCCAGGTGGGCTCGCTGGGCACCTTCCACGCACTCGATGTCGCCCGCCGGTACGGCGCGAAGTTCTTTCTGGCCTCGACTTCGGAGTGTTACGGCGACCCGCTCGAACATCCGCAGAAGGAAACTTATTGGGGCAACGTAAATCCGGTGGGCCCGCGCTCGGTCTATGACGAAGCCAAGCGCTTCTCCGAGGCCGCCACCATGGCCTACCACCGCTACTACAAGCTGGATACGCGCATCGTGCGCATATTCAACACCTACGGCCCGCGCATGCAGCTCAACGACGGCCGCGTGATCCCCAACTTTATGAAACAGGCTCTACGCGGCGAAGACCTTACCGTGTACGGCGACGGCAGCCAGACCCGCAGCTTTTGCTACGTCACGGATGAGATCGAGGGCATCCTGCGCCTGGCGCGCTCGCCGGAACACCAGCCCGTCAACATCGGCAACCCCAACGAGTTCACCATGGTGGAGTGCGCCCAGCGCGTGCTCGCCGTCACCGGGTCGAAGAGCAAGCTCGCCTTCGAGCCACTGCCCCAGGATGATCCCAAGCAGCGCCGGCCGGACATCTCGCGGGCGCGCGCCCTGCTCGGCTGGGAGCCGAAGACCGATTTGGAAACCGGCCTCCGGCTGTCCTTGGATTACTTCCGCCAGGCGGTCGCTGCGGGCTCATGAGCACCCAAATGCCTCGGGCCTGCCCTCTCTGCGGATGCGACAACGCCGCGCGGCCGCCCCACCGCTATTCCCGGCCACCCTGGATCCTGAAGGGCTGCTCCCAATGCGGGATGGTGTATCTGGAAAACTCCGCCCAGTATTCCGCCCTCGTCAACGAGATGGCTTGGGAGAAGACGTTCGCGACGGAGGCGGAGACGCGGCGGCGCCGCAACCCGTTCCTCTACCGCGCCGCGCGCGCTCCTAAGGCGCTGTGGCAGCGCCTGCTGGGGCGCGACAAGCTGGTTTCCTGGGCGGCCCGCTACTTTGCTCCCGGACCGGTACTGGATGTGGGCTGCTCGGGCGGGCATACGCTGGAGCGGCTGGCGCCCCAGTTCGTTCCTTATGGAATCGAGATCTCCGAAGAACTCAGCCGCCTGGCTCAGGAGCGTTTTGCGCCGCGCGGGGGCCGGGTGGTCCAGGGGGACGCTCTGACCGCGCTCGGCCAGTTCGACGCCGGCTTCTTCACCGGCGTGATCATGACCAGCTTTCTCGAGCACGAGCCCGAGCCGCACGCCGTACTCTCGGCCGCCGGCCGAGTGATGCGTCCGGGCTGCTGCCTCATCGTCAAGGTGCCGAATTACGGCTCGTGGAACCGCGCGGTGCGGGGCGCGCTCTGGTGCGGGTTCCGCTTTCCCGACCATGTGAACTATTTCACTCCGCCAGGGCTGCGGGCGCTGCTCGTCCAGGCAGGGTTCGAGGTGCAGCGCTGCGGCATCTTCGACCGCTTTCCTACCAGCGACA
>DATNJE010000055.1:0-2590 GCA_035604095.1 Terriglobales bacterium | reverse complement strand
ATTTCGAGGGTCACGCGCGGATCGCCCGCGAAATCGCGACTCCCATCCAGTGCGGCGAAAACTGGTGCGGCATCCTGGACCTGCGCCATGCCGTCGCAGCCGATGCCTCGGATTTCGTCATGCCCGAAGTGATGAAGATGGGCGGCGTCACCGGCTGGCTCCGCGCGGCGGCCATCGCGGAGGCCCACGGAATCCGCGTCTCGAGCCATCTTTGGCCCGAGGTCAGCGCGCAACTCCTCAGCGCCACGCCCATGGCCCACTGGCTGGAGTATGCGGACTGGTGGAACCCGATCCTGGCGGAACCGCTGCGGGTGGAGCGCGGCCTGGCCATGGCGGCGGAATCCGCGGGCAGCGGCGTCGAATGGAACGAGCAAGCCGTTAGCAGTTGCATGGCGTAGCCACAGCCCGTGCTGCGCGTCCGGTAGCGCGGCTTCACGGCCTGCGGTACACGTTCCCGCCCTTCATGACGAAGACCACCTTCAGACCTCCTGATCTCGTGAGAGGTGGACTGGTGAGAGTCGGGCGGTAGCAGGAGTTCCGGCGGGAATCGCCGAATCCTCCCGGCTGGCCTGAAATCGGCACGGGGAGGACGTGATAGGAACCTCTGAGGGAGAATCTCGGTCTGGTTGGAGGAGCGGTTCGTCCGACGGATGAGGAAGGTGAAAAGAGCCGAAATAGAGCTGAAAAAACAAGTAAGTTATGGAAAACTAAAGAGTGCCTCAACTCCAGTTGGCTCTCTTTCCAGAAGGGATCACCCCCATCAACGCCGAGATTGGTTGTGAATGCCGGGAAGGCGTGGCCACGTATTTCTACGGCCACCTGCCGCTGTTCCAACATCCGGCCGCTGACCGGGCCAGCTTCCGCATCGTCACCAGCCAAATGATCCTCAACGGCACGGTGCGGGAGGCCGACATCGTGCGTACGTTTGGCGTACCGCGCATCACCGTGCGGCGTTCCGTCGAGAAACTGCGGGAAGAAGGGATGGAGAGTTTCTTTATCGATCGGCGTCGCGGCTCGGCGCGGGTGGTCCAAGGAGAAGTACGGGAACAGGCGCAGCAGTGGCTGCAGCAAGGCGTGAGCGTGCCGGAGATCGCACGACGCCTGCAAGTGAAGGCCAATACGCTGCACAAGGCGATCCGCCAAGGACGTCTGCACCAGCCCAAGAGGTCCGTGGTGCCCGCCGCGACGACAGCCATCAGCACCAAGAGCGAACGCAGCGAGGCGGACAGTGCGGCTCCTATGGGCTACGCCACCACGCGTTCCCTGGATCGCGTGGCGGCGGCGATGGGAATGATGGAAGCGGCGCCCATCGAGTTTGCTGCCGCGCAGGACGTGCCCGCAGGGGGCGTGTTGCTGGCCTTGCCGGCGCTGCTGGCGGTGGGGCTATTGCGGCATACGCCGGAGTTGTATAGCTTGCGCCCCGGTTTTTATGGCATCACCAGCATTTTCCTGCTCCTGGCCTTGATGGCGTTGGCACGGATCCGCTCGGTGGAGCAACTACGCTATGCGGCTCCGGGAGAATGGGGCCAGTTACTGGGCTTGGATCGGATTCCGGAAGTGCGGACCCTGCGGGCCAAACTCCAGCTTCTGTGTCAACAGGCTGGACGGGCGCTGGATTGGAATATCCGGCTGGCACAGGAATGGATCGCCGCGCAGCAGGAAAGCGAACTGGTGTTTTACAGCGATGCTCACGTGCGGGTCTATCATGGCGATCTGACTCCGCTGCCCCGGCATTACGTGGCGCGCGAACGGTTGTGCCTGCGCGCTACCACCGATTACTGGATCAACGCCATGGACGGACAGCCGTTCCTGTTCATCAATAAGGCGGTCGATCCCGGGTTGTTAGCCACACTACGCCAGGATCTGGTTCCCTTTCTCCAAGCACACGCTCCGGTAAACGAGGAACTACAACGGCAATTAGATGCAGACCGGCTGCAGCATCGCTTTACGCTGGTGTTTGATCGCGAGGCCTACAGCCCGGAGTTTTTCCGCGAGATGAAGGCCCAGCGCATCGCCATTTTGAGTTATCACAAATTTCCTGGCGAGCCGTGGGCGGAATCCGAGTTCAGCGAGCAGACGGTGGCGTTAGCCGGCGGTGAGGTGGTCACTATGAAGCTGGCCGAACGCGGGACGATGTTGTCTGACAAACTCTGGCTGCGCGAGGTGCGCAAGCTAACCGAAAGCGGCCATCAGGTTTCCATCCTGAGCACGAACTACCGGGCCGATTACACGGTGCTGGCCGTGTCGATGTTTGCTCGTTGGGCGCAGGAGAACTTCTACAAGTACATGCGTGAACACTACAGCCTGGACCGCTTAGTGGAGTACGGTACCGAACCGCTGCCGGAAAGTGTGCTGGTGGTCAATCCCGCCTGGCGGGGGTTGGATCAGCAGATGCGCCGTAAGAGCGGGCAACTGCAGCGGCAGCAGGCGCTGTTCGCGCAACTGAGTTTCCAGGAGCCGCTGTCGGACTCCGCGCTCCAGCGTTTTGAGAGGAAAAAAGGCCAACTGCGCGAAACCATTGAGGGACTCAACCACGAGCTCGCTGCATTGAAGCAACGGCGCAAGGAAACGCCCCATCACCTCAGTGTCA
>DATNJE010000054.1:0-3380 GCA_035604095.1 Terriglobales bacterium | reverse complement strand
GGAGAGTGCGAGGGGGCGTCGGAGGCCACCAACTTGATGGTGTAGCCGCCGTCGGGAAACAGGCCGGCGTCCCAGGTGAGGTATTTCTCGCTGATCTTGTCCTTGAGCAGCTTCCACTGGGTCTCGTTGTCGCCGCGGTAGTAGACCGTGTATGCCAGCTCGTCGTCATTGTCGTCGTGGGCCGCCCAGCGAGCGCTGATGGACTCGTGGTCGCGGATGGCCTGCGGCGGCGCCTCAAAGCGCGGGCCGCTGGAGATGGGCGAGCCTTCGCCGCTGGTCTTGGGCGTGGACATCACGTTATAACGCACGCCCACCTGTACCACCACGTCGTCGATCACCGGCGCCACGTTATTCGGGCGGTAGTTGACGTTCACCGAATCGATGCGGGCCGGAGTCGGCCCCGGACGCAGCACCGCCTTCCACTGGATGAAGCGCGCGGCGGGCACGTCGGTGGCGGCGTCCTTGGCCATGTCCACCTTTTTCCAGGGACTCCAATTGCGGTCGGGGTTATCGACATTCCCGCTGCGGGTGTAGAGGTCGTAATTGCCCGCGCCCAGCACCTCCAGCCGCCCCCAGCGCGAGAAGATGTGGGCGTCAAAGACGTCGCTCTCGTAGCTGCCCTCGGAGTCCGGCTGCGCTCCCAGCAGGAAGATCTTGCCGAGGTTGCTGGTGGCAACGTACAGGCCGTTCCTGGGACCCTTGGTGATGGCTGTGACCTGGGTGGCGCTGGCCTTCAGCAGGTCTACGTAATCGCCGTTGCTGGCGATGGTGTAGAACCGCGCCTTGTTGCCGCTGCCCGCCAGCAGCCGGCCGTGATCGTCGAAGCCGAGCGCGTAAACGATGTCTTCGTGCGACGACCAGATGCGCTTGGGCGAGCCGTCCGGGGCGATCTGGTACACCTCCGAGCCCGGCGTGGTGGGAAACGGCGGTATCGCCGTGGCGCCGACGTTGAACCCCGCCGCGCCCCCGGACGCCATTGCCGGGGACCCCGGCGTCATGGCGCCATGCCCCGAGGGCGCTGTCGGAACTGGCTGTGGCTGAGGCATGCTCACCGGCGGCGGGAAGGCGCGCGTTTTCTCGCCCACCCCCGAGGCATAGATGTTGCCGGCCGCATCCACGGCCAGCGCCGTGATCTCTTTCTTGGCGGCGCTGTAGAGCACGAACGCTTCGCCCGCGGGAGAGATGCGGTAGATCAGCCCGCTGCCGTCGGAGCCGGCAATCAGGTTTCCCCTGGTATCGAACGCCAGTACCCGGATGTGAGCCTCGTCGCTCTTGAAGAACACCGAACCCGCGCCCTTGCGGTCCACGCGGAAGATCTGTCCCTGGTCTCCGGTCGCGACGTAGAGCTGGCCCTTGGCATCGAGCGCCAAGTCCCAGATGTACTTTGTCTTGGGATCGAAGAAGACTGACGACGTGAAGTTGGGATCGAGGTCTGCCTTGTCCTCGCTGGCCGGCGGCGGCGCTGCTGGCTTCTTGGCACTCTTGCTGGAGCGCTCGATCTTGTACACCTTGCCGTCGGGGGAAGTGGCAGCATAGAGCACGCCGCTCGGGTCCACCACCAGCGCCTGCACTTCCAGTTCCGGCGGGGCGAAAACCACGGTGGACTGGCCGTCGGGCGTCACGCGGTACACCCGCGCCGGCGCTCCCGCCGCGGCAAACACGTTGCCCGCACCATCGGCGGCGATCGCCCAGATGTAGGTGGAGGGCGTGGTGTACACCGCCTTGAAGGCGGGCGCCAGCTCCAGCGCGCCGTCACTGGTGATGGCCACGCCCTTGGCGGTGCCTTTTTCGAAATCGTCGAAGCTCGATTGCTTCCAGAGGCGCGTGCCTTCGGCCAACAGGCATGGCGCGCTGACTAGGATCAGGGAAAGAACCAGGACAGACTTCTTCATGGGATTCTTAAAATAGCTTACCAGAAGAGCAACATCGGCTGCGGGGGGTGGATGGGGACCTTAATCCCCAACTTCGAACTTCGCGGGAGCGTTTCGATTCAGAGGCAGACTGCGCCGCGTCCCATGGAACGTCGGAAGAAGTTTCGAGATCATCGACGCTTGCGCTATCTCGTTCTCGGATGGTTGTGCCGGATGACTTATCAGATGTGCCTTGATGTCTTCTGGAAGCTGCCGCCAGGAAGGAGTGAAGTTGAGAATTATGCAGTCGCGCCGGGCATCGCTGGCATTGCCATGAGTGCCGTGAAGCAGCCGGTAATCCACGGCCACCGCGTCTCCCGCTCTGAGACAGAGGGTCGCCTGGTCCGGGAGGTCGCTCATGGCGATGTGCTCTGGCGCAAGACCAACCGCAGCCTGGCCATGCGCCTCGGGAAGAACGGCGTGAATGGGCGCGCTTCTGAGATGAGAACCTGGCAACACGCGAAGCGCGCCGTTATGTTGGGTTGTCTCCGACACGTAGCAGAGAATCGCCACCTGGGGAGCGGATCGCCTGTAGCTTACGGCATGATCCCAACACCACCAGTCCTGGTGCCACCATAATGCCGGGCTGTGGGCCTCCTTGATGCTGACGTATCCGGAAATCCATTTGAGATCGTCGGCGCCCAGGGCTGGGCTCAAAACTTGTGCTCGCCGCTCAGAGATGAGGACCAGCTGAACGATACGATCCTTCCATCGCAACGGCAGGAGGGTATTGTGAGGGCGAGCGCAGGTTGGATCGTGAGGTAATCTGAAGAGCGATTCGACTGCCGTCTTGATCTCTGCCACTTCATCCTGGTCCAGGAATGCCCTGAGCACGATGAAACCATCGCGGTGAAAATCCGGCAGACCGGGCTCTTCACCGAGATGGAGAACTGAGTGATTGCTGGATGCCATTAACGGCATGGGCGTCACTTGATGGTGACGCTGATCACCTGCGCGCCCGCCACCACATAATCCACGGGGGCCGAGGCCTCGTTGACGGCGGATTCGCCGCTCACCACCATGTCCTGATTGCCGCGCATGCCTTCCATCACGTTCATCACCGAGAGCGGCAGCGTGGGCATGACTTTGTCTTCCACCATGGCTTGCGGATTGGCTTCGAGCAGCGAGACGTAGAGGCGCGTGTTGCTGTGCTCCTGGTTGAGCATGGCGATGGTGGAGGCCAGGTCCATCTTGCGTGACAAAGCGGGCATCATGCGCCGCATGCGGTCCAGCGTATCGCCGTCGCTGACCAGAATGTGCAGGGTTCCCTTCGGCGTCGATGTCGGCACTTTGATGGGGATCTGCTGCACGATGCGCTCGCCGCGGTAAGGCCGCAGCACCGATTCGATGACGATGGAATCCCCCGGCCGTGCCTCGGTCACGTCGGTGCGCGCGCTTTCCAGGCGCGCCCAGCGCCGCTCGCGCGCCAGGTCGAATTCCAGATTCACTCCCGTGATCCCCGGGATGACG
>DATNJE010000053.1:0-13513 GCA_035604095.1 Terriglobales bacterium | reverse complement strand
ATGTTGGGGTCGGTGGCCTTGTACACCACCCCCATGGCGCCCTTCCCCAGTTCCCCCGTGATGTCGTAACGCCCGATCTTTTGCAGGCTCATGGCTCGGAGGCTTAAGAAAATAACACCAACGCGGCCCTCACGCACAGGGCGGCGGCTTTTTCGACACCTGATCTCTCACCAGGGCACCCACCCTGAACCTATTCACCATATAGTCTGAGCGCGCCGGCAGAGTAATCTATGTCGTAAGCTGATACCATCCGCGCATTCGGGGGGACTGTTGCAGGAACGATTCATGCGCCGGGCCATCGCGCTCTCGCTGGAGAACGTAAGGTCGGGCCGCGGAGGCCCGTTTGCCGCCGTGGTGGTGCGCGGCGATGAGATCATCGCCGAAAGCGCCAACCAGGTGACCTCCACCAACGACCCCAGCGCCCACGCCGAGATGCTGGCGGTGCGGGCCGCCTGCCGCGCGCTCAAGCATTTCCAACTAGCCGGATGCGAGGTCTACACCACTTGCGAGCCCTGTCCCATGTGCATGGGACTGATCTACTGGGCGCGGCCGGACAAGGTTTATTACGCCAACACGGCGGAGGATGCGGCCGCCATCGGCTTTGACGACTCGCGCATCTATCGCGAACTCGCGTCCCCGCCCGCCGCCCGCAGCATCGCCATGGTGCAGATGCTGCGCAACGACGCTCAGGCCGCATTTCGCCTCTGGCAGGCAAAACCCGACAAGATTCCTTATTGATGGCGATGCAGTCCGACTCCATGCCCGACCGATTCATTGGCAAGTCCATCCCGCGGAAAGAAGGGCGTGAGAAGGTAACCGGCCGCGCCGTGTACGTGGACGACATCGCCATGCTGGATATGCTGCACGGCGTGACCGTGCGTAGCCAAGTCGCGCGCGGACACCTTCGCGGGATCCGCTTCGCCGAGAGCATTCCCTGGGACGAGTTCACCATCGTCACCGCCAAGGACATCCCCGGCAAAAACTGTGTGGCGCTCATCCTCGACGACCAGCCGTGTCTCGCGAACCAAGTCGTCAACCATGCCGAGGAACCGGTGCTTCTGCTGGCGCACGCGGACCCATACCTGCTGGAAGAAGCGCGGCGCGCCGTTGAGCTCGACATCGAGCCGCTGCCGCCGGTGTTCACCATTGACGATTCCCTCGCCAAGAAGCAACTGATCTGGGGCGAGGACAACATCTTTAAATCATTTTTGGTGGAGTCGGGCGACGTGGAAAGCGCATGGAGCCGCGCCCACCTCATCGTCGAAGGCGAGTACGAGACCGGCGCCCAGGAGCAGCTCTACATCGAGCCGCAGGGGATCATCGCAACCTTCGACGCGGAAGATGGCCTCACCGTGTGGGGCTCGATGCAGTGTCCGTACTACGTCCACCGCGCGCTGATGACGTTGCTGAACCTGCCCGTGAACAGCGTGCGGGTGATCCAGACGGAGACCGGCGGTGGCTTCGGCGGCAAGGAAGAGTACCCGTCGATGATCGCAGGGCACGCCGCGCTGCTGGCGCGGAAATCGGGCAAGCCGGTGAAAATCGTGTACGACCGCATGGAGGACATGGCGGCCACCACTAAGCGGCACCCTTCGCGCACCCGGCACCGCACCGCCGTGACGCGCGAGGGCAAGCTGTTGGCCATGGACATCGAGTTCGTGGTGGATGGCGGCGCCTATGCCACGCTCTCGCCGGTAGTGTTGTCGCGCGGGACCATCCACGCCGCCGGGCCGTACTTCTGCCCCAACGTGCGCATTCGCAGCAAAGCCGTGGCCACCAACTTCCCGCCGCACGGAGCTTTCCGCGGCTTCGGCGCGCCGCAGAGCGTCTTCGCGCTCGAGCGCCAGATGGACCAGGTCGCCAGGGCCCTCGGCCTTACCCCGGAGGAATTTCGCCGCCGCAACTTCGTCAAGGAAGGTGAGACGCTGGCGGTCGGGCAGATGGTGAGGGAGAAGATTGACATGGCCGCGCTGATGGAGTGCGCGCTCGACCTGAGCGACTACCACGCTAAGCGCAAGCGCTTTGCGGAGGAGAATCCGCGCCGCGCGGTGAAGAGAGGTATCGGCCTGGCGTCCTTTCTGCACGGCGCTGGATTCACCGGATCGGGCGAACGCTATATGGCATCGCTGGTCGGTGCCGAGGCCACCCCGGAAGGCCAGGTGCGCGTGCTCGCCGCCAGCACCGAGATGGGGCAGGGCACCACCACGGTGTTCTCGCAGATCGCCGCCGAAGCGCTGGGCGTGGATTTCGACCTGATCGAGATTGTGCAGCCGGACACCGCGCTGGTCCCCAACAGCGGTCCCACGGTGGCTTCGCGCACCTGCATGGTGGTGGGCAAGCTGGTGGAATCGGCGGTGCTAGGCATCCGCCAGCAACTTCTGTCTAGCAGCTTGCTGAAGGACAAATACACATCGGAGCAGTTTCGCCAAGCCTGCCGGCTGTTCATACAAAATCACGGCGAGCTGAAATCTACCGCCGAGTACAGCGCTCCTGTGGGCGTCTACTGGGACGACGAGAAGTACCGCGGGGATGCGTACGGCGCATACGCCTGGGCGGTGTACGTGGCAGAAGTTTCGGTGGACATGACCACGTACGAAATTCGCGTGGATGATCTCGTCGCCGTGCAGGAAGTCGGGCGGGTCATCAATCCGGTGCTGGCGACCGGCCAGATCGAAGGCGGTGTGGCGCAGGGCGTGGGCTTCGCGCTCTACGAAAACGTGGTCTGGCAGGAAGGACGCATGGTCAACAGCCAGATGACCAACTACATCATGCCGACTTCCGCCGATCTGCCGCGCATCCGCGTGTTCTTCGAGGAGGTTCCCTACGCACACGGGCCGGGCGGTGCCAAGGGCATTGGCGAGCTGCCCATCGATGGGCCGGCGCCGGCCATCGTGAATGCCATCGAGAATGCTATCGGCGTGAGCATTAAGCGCATTCCGGTCACGCCGGAAGTGCTGATGGAAGCGCTGGAGGGAGTGCATGCCTGAGGCGCCGAAGGTCGCGGTCAGCTTCGCGGTCAACGGCGAGCCGCGCACGGTCGAGGCTTATCCCATGGCGCGGCTGCTCGACGTGCTGCGCCACGAGCTGCGCCTGACCGGCACCAAAGAAGGCTGCGGTGAAGGCGAGTGCGGCGCCTGCTCGGTCCTCATCGACGGCGAGCTGGTGAACAGTTGCCTGGTGCCGGTGGCACAGGTGGAGGGCTGTAGGATCACGACCATCGAAGGTATCTCCGGCGAGACGCTGCATGCCGTGCAGGAGGCTTTCGTCGAGTGCGGCGCCGCGCAGTGCGGCATCTGCACCCCGGGGATGGTGCTGGCCGCGGTCACGCTAATCGAGCGCCATTCAGCCCAGCCCACTGAAGACGACGTCCGTAACGGCCTGGCGGGTAACCTATGCCGTTGCACGGGATACATGCGAATCTTTGAAGCAGTGCTGCAAGCCTGTGAGAAGAGCGTGGGAGCGGGCGCATGAGATCGTACGTTCCAGCCTACGACATGCGAGTCCCCCTGGAACTCGATGAAGCGCTCGAGACCATGGCGCGCGAGCCCGGAGAATGGAAGCCCTTCGCCGGCGGCACCGATCTGATGGTGCTGCTCGAGCAAGGCAGGCTGGCGGACAGAAAGTTCTTGAGCGTGGCCCGGCTGAAGGGTCTTCGTGGCTTCGCCCTGACCGACGATCACGTCACGCTTGGCGCCATGATCACCTACCGGCAGGTGCAGACGACGGCCATCCTGCAGCAAGAATTTCCCCTGCTCTGCCGCGCCGCGTACGAGACCGGCGGCCTCGCCACCCAGAACCGGGGCACGCTGGGCGGCAACATCGCCAACGCCTCGCCGGCAGCCGATTCTCCTCCCGCGCTCCTGGTTTACGATGCCGAACTGGAGTTGGTCTCGGCGAGCCGCACGCGCTGGGTGCCCTATGCCGGTTTTCATCTCGGTTATAAGAAGATGGACCTGCGACCGGAAGAGGTGATCCGGAACATCCGCCTGCCGCGGACGAAAAAGAACTGGCGGCAATACTATCGCAAGGTCGGAACGCGGCGGGCGCAGGCCATCTCCAAGGTCTGCTTCGCGGGTGCCGCGCTGGTCGAGCACGGCGGGATCAGCGACGTGCGCATCGCTCTGGGCAGCATGGCGCCGACCGTGCTGCGCTGTCGCAAGACGGAAGCGCTCCTGCTGGGGCCGCTCACGGCGGAAATGATTCGCGCGGCCGCTGACGAGCTGGCGCGGGAGATCCAGCCCATCGACGACTTCCGTTCCACTGCCCGCTACCGCACGCGCGTGGCGCAGAAGCTGCTAGAGGAGTTTCTCCTGGGACTCATCACGCCGCCGGCAGGCGAATCGGCATGAGCACGCTCGTCATCCGCAGCCAGCGCGTCCTGACCGAAGGCGAGCTGCGTCCGGCGTCAATCGCGGTGCAGGATGGCGTCATCGCCACCATCGGCGGGTTCGAGGAGTTCGGTTCGGGCGGTGATCACCACGATTTTGGCGAGGCCGTCGTCATGCCGGGCTTGGTGGACACCCACGTTCACATCAACGAACCCGGCCGCGCGGAGTGGGAAGGCTTCGCGACAGCGACCCGCGCGGCGGCGGCTGGCGGCGTAACCACGTTGATCGAAATGCCGCTCAATAGCATTCCGGCGACGACGACCGTCGAGGCTTTCCGCGCCAAGGTGGCAGCGGCGGCGGGCCGGCTCGCGGTCGATGTCGGCTTCTGGGGAGGCGTAGTTCCGGGAAACACTGCGGAGCTGCGCGCCCTGTACGAGGCCGGGGTGTTTGGGTTCAAGTGCTTCCTGGCGCCCTCAGGCGTGCCGGAGTTCGCAGCCGTTGGTGAAGCGGAATTGCGGGAAGCGCTGCCGGTGCTGTCATCGCTCGGCGCCGTGCTGCTGGTCCACAGCGAGCTGCCAGGGCCGATTGAGGAGGCGTCGACGGAAGTTCGCGGCGACGATCCGCGGCGATATTCGACCTGGCTCAAGTCGCGTCCGCGCGCCGCCGAGAACGAAGCCATCGCCCTGCTCATCCGCCTGAGCTGGGAGTTTGATGCCCGGGTGCATGTGGTCCATCTCTCCTCGTCGGACGCGCTTCCCTGCTTGCGCCGAGCGCGCGCCGAGGGCGCGAAGATTACGGTCGAGACCTGCCCGCATTACCTGACGCTCACGGCGGAAGAAATCCGCGACGGCGCCACCGAATTCAAGTGTGCGCCACCCGTCCGGCGGCGCGCGAACCGCGAGCAGCTATGGCACGCGCTCGCTGATGGATCCATCGACCTGGTCGTCACCGATCACTCTCCCTGTCCACCGGCGATGAAATGCCGCGAGACCGGTGACTTTATGCGCGCCTGGGGCGGAATCGCTTCCCTCGAACTCAGCCTGCCCGTCGTGTGGACCGAGGCGCGACCGCGCGGCGCCGGCGTCAAGCAAATTTCGCGCTGGCTCTGCGCAGGACCAGCCCGGCTGGCAGGCTTGCGGCGCAAGGGCGCTATCGCCGTGGGCTGCGACGCCGACCTGGTGGTGTGGGATCCCGAAGCCGAGTTCCGCGTCGATGCGGCGGCGCTCCATCAGCGTCACAAGCTCACGCCATATGCTGGGCGGAAACTGCGCGGCCTGGTGCAGGCCACGTTCCTGCGCGGGCGGAAGATCTACGAGCGCAACGACTTCCCTGCCCCCGCCGCCGGGCGCGTGCTCAAGCGAGGTGGAGCATGAACGACTTCACCCAATTGGTTGACCTCGTGTCTGAGCGCGTTGGCGGACGCGTGCTCGCGGCCAACGACGAGTTCTTCGCGCCCAAGGACAACCTGCTGAAGCCGGCCAAGCCGGTGTGGATTGAAGACAAATACACCGACCGCGGCAAGTGGATGGATGGCTGGGAGACGCGGCGGCGGCGCACCGCGGGATTTGACTGGTGCATCGTGCAGCTCGGGATTCCCGGCATCCTGCGCGGGGTGGTGGTGGATACGGCTTACTTCAAAGGTAATTATCCGGAACACTGCTCCATCGAGGCGTGCGCCCTCGCGGACGGCGCGCGCGTGGACGAGGCGAGTTCCGACACGGTCGGCTGGGCCGAGGTCCTTCCCAAATCGGCCCTGAAAGGCGACACGCACAACTGCTTCGAGATCGGCGATCCCCACCGCTACACCCATCTGCGTTTTAACATCTATCCCGATGGCGGGGTGGCGCGGCTGCGCGTGCACGGCGAGCCTCTTCCCGATTGGAAGCGGGTGCTGGCGCTGGCCGAAGCTGCGTGCGTCGACCTCGCAGCCATCGCCAACGGCGGCCGGGTGCTGGGTTCGAGTGACATGTTCTTCAGCGCGCCGCAGAACCTGCTCATGCCGGCGAAGAGCGCGCACATGGGCGACGGCTGGGAGACCCGGCGCCGGCGCGGCCCGGGCCACGATTGGGTGATCATCCAACTGGGAATCGGGGGCGTCCTTCGCCAGGTCGAGGTAGATACCTCGCACTTCAAGGGAAATTTTCCCGAAAGCTGCTCGCTCGAGGTGAGCGACGACTCACCGCGCGGCTGGAAAGAAGTTCTGCCGCGCACGCTGCTGCAAGCAGATTCGGTGCACCGCTTCGAGATTGCGGACGGCGCGCCCGCGTCGCAAGTGCGCTTCAACATTTACCCCGATGGGGGAGTGGCGCGGCTGCGGGTCTATGGAGTGCCCACGCGCGACGGCCGGATCGCCGAGGGCCTGCGCTGGCTCGATGCCATGCTGGATGAGGCCGCGCGCGCGGCGCTGCTGAATTGCTGCGGTTCGAGCGCTTGGGCCGAACGGGTTCGAGCGCGGCGTCCGTTCCACGACGCGGCACGGCTTCTCAACGCCGCGCAGGAAGCTTGGGAAAAACTCGGGAAAAATGACTGGGTGGAAGCCTTCAGCCATCATCCGAAGATCGGCGAGCGCAAGGCGGCCGGCGCGCCGACGGAGCAGGTGCAGCAATGGTCGGAACAGGAGCAGCGCTCGGTCGCGAACTCCGCGCCGTACTTGCTGGACGAACTGGCCGCCGCCAACCAGCGCTACCAGGCGCGCTTCGGCTACATTTTCATCGTATGCGCCAGCGGCAAGAGTACGGAAGAGATGCTGGCGATGCTCGGCGAGCGGATGAAAAACGATCCCGAAACCGAGTTGCGGGTGGCCGCCGGCGAGCAGCAGAAAATTACGCGGCTGCGCCTGGAGAAAATGCTGGAGCTATGAGCGCCATCACCACCCACGTGCTGGACACCAGCACCGGCCGCCCGGCAGCGGGCGTGCCGGTCACGCTGGAGAAGCAAGCAGGCGGCGGCTGGCAGAACGTGGGCCAGGGGGTCACCAATCAGGACGGGCGGATCGCCGACCTGCTTGGCGGCGCAAAACTCGCCCGCGGAACCTATCGCCTCAGCTTCGATACCGCAACCTACTTCAGTACCAAGCAGCAATCGTCGTTTTATCCGCAGGTGCAGGTGATATTCACGGTCGGCGACGCCACGCAGCACTACCACGTCCCGCTGTTGCTGAGCCCGTTCGGATACTCCACCTATCGGGGAAGCTGAGCCATGGCAATCAAGCTCTCGACCAGCAATTACGGCAAATCGCGGGTCCGCCTGGTGCGGATCACGCGCGGCAGTGAACAGCACCACCTGAAGGACGTTTCCCTCGACATCCAGTTCGAGGGCGACTTCGAAGAGGTCCACGTCCACGGCGATAACCGCAAGGTGCTGCCCACCGACACCATGAAGAACACCGTCTACGCGCTGGCCGGCCAGCGTCCGGTGGGCGAGATCGAGGAATTCGGGCTGCGCCTGACCGATCATTTCCTGGCCAACAATCCGCCGGTCAGGAACGTGCGCGTTGCCCTGACCGAGCGGCAGTGGGCGCGCATCCCGGTCGAGGGCCAACCGCATCCCTGGGCGTTCGTCGGCGGCCGCCCGGACAAGCGCACGGCGATGGTGTCGGCCACGCGCGGCGGACATTCCATCCAAGCCGGCATCGAGGACCTGCTGGTGCTCAAGAGCCATGACTCGGCCTTCGAAGGCTTCATGCGGGATTCCTACACCACGCTCCAGGAGACCCGCGACCGCATCTTTTCCACGGTGGTGAAGGCGAACTGGAGTTACGGCCGGCAGGATGTCGCCTTCGGACGCTGCTGGGAAGGCGCGCGCAGCGTGTTGCTCCAGACCTTCGCCGTACACCGCAGCGAATCGGTGCAGCACACGCTGTACGCCATGGCCGGGGCGGTGCTGGACGCCTTCGGCGAGATCGACGCCATCCGCCTCTCCATGCCCAACAAGCATCACCTGCCGGTGGACCTGGAGCCGTTCGGGATGGAGAACCACAACGAAGTCTTCGTCGCGACCGATGAGCTCCACGGGCTGATCGAAGCGGTGGTGCGAAGAGACTCCGGTTTCCAGTTCTGAATCCTGCGGCGGCGGTCACGTATAATCGAACTTCCCATGAGCTACCAGGTACTGGCGCGCAAGTACCGCCCGCAGCGTTTCTCCGACGTGATCGGGCAGGAGCACGTCACGCGCACGCTCCAGAATGCCATCGCGCAACAGCGCGTGGCCCACGGATACATCTTCAGCGGCCATCGCGGCATCGGCAAGACCACTATCGCGCGCATCCTGGCCATGGCGCTGAACTGCCGCTCCGCCTCGCATCCGGTGGCGGAGCCTTGCGGCGTGTGCGACTCCTGCGTGGAGATCCGCGAAGGCCGCGCGGTGGACGTGATCGAGATCGACGCCGCCACCAACCGCGGCATCGACGAGATCCGCGAGCTGCGCGAATCCGCCCGCTACCAGCCGGCCCGCGACCGCTACAAGATCTGGATCCTCGACGAGGCCCACCAGATCACCGACGCCGCCTTCAATGCCCTGCTCAAAACGCTGGAAGAGCCGCCCGGGCACGTCATCTTCATGATGGCCACGACCCAGCCCGAAGACATTCCGCAGACCATCCGCTCGCGCTGCCAGCACTTCAGCTTTCACGCCGTGCGCTTCGACGACATCGTGGGACAGTTGCGCGCGATCGCCGGGCAGGAGGGCATCCAAGCCGACGACGGCGCCCTGGCCATGCTGGCCGAGGTCGGCGACGGCTCCATGCGCGACGCGCTCTCCATCATGGATCAGGCCATCGCCTGCTGCGGCGCCGCGCTCACGGCCGAGGTGGTGCGCGGCCTGGTGGGCGCAGTCCCTTCGGAAACGCTGGAAGAAATCCTCGACGCCGTGGCCGAGAACTCCAGCGAACGCGTGCTGCGTCTGCTCGATAAACTGGTCACCGAAGGACAAAATCCGGCGCACTTCGCGCGGCAACTCGTCCGCTTCTTGAGGAACGCCGTGGTCGCCAAAGTCGGCGGCGCCGATTCCCCGCTGCTGCAGATCTCGGCCGACGAACGCGCGCGCGTCGCCCGCGTGGCGGAAAAGTTCAGCGAAGAGGACCTGACCCGCTTCCTGCAGATCCTGCTGCGCACCCACAGCGAACTCAGCTACAAGCAGGAGCAGCGTTTCCACCTGGAGCTGGGCCTGCTGAAATTGGTGCACGCGCAGCGGCTGTTGCCCATCGAGGAATTGCTCAGCCAGGCGCCGGCGAGTGCGCCCGCGCCATCACGGCCGACGGCCGCGCCGCAACGTCCAGCAGCAAGCGCTCCCGCGCGCGTCGCGGAGCCCTCGCGTCCCTCGCCATTCGAGCAAGACCGCGCCCGCAAGAGCAGCGGCCCGAAGGCGGAGATGTCGGCGAGTGTCGCCGTGGCAGAGAGTCCACAGAGCGCGCCCAGCGATGATCTCGCCGGCAGGGTGCTCCAGGAACTGGAAGGCAAACACGGAATGCTGGCCCACCATCTGGAGCAGGGCGAGTGGAAGGTGGAGCAAGCCGAAGTCGTGGTCCGCACTGCAGCCTCGGGGAAAATGCTGGAGATGTTGCTGGTACCCGACGCGCGGAAGATCATCAACACAGCTGCCAGCGCAGCCCTGGGTCGTCCGGTCAAGGTGCAGGTGGTTGGCGGTGCGGCCAATGGCAACAGCGCTCCCACGCCTGCCCCGGCGCGTCCGGGACGCTCCCGCGCTTCGGAAGATCCCGTCGTCCGCCGCATGCAGGAGAAGTTCGGCGCCGAGATCCGCACCGTCATCGATCACAAAGAAAAGCAGCGGTAGCCCGCTAGCTATCTCATAAATGGCTCGGCCGTGGCATCTAGGTGACAACGCTTTCTCACAAGCAACTGCTTGTCAGAGCACCTAAAAGCCGGAACCTTTTCCCGCCCATCCTCGTATTACCCAGCATTGGCCCAACTCGAGGTGTCTCAATCTCAATGCGCCCCAGAGTCCTCCTCGCCGTGCTGCTGCTCGCCTTCCTAGCCGTTCCCTGCTCTGCCGCCGATTGGCAGAAGACGTTCACCATAACCGGCAAGCCCTCGCTCCGCATTGAGACCAACGACGCCTCCGTGCACATCACCGGCTCCGAGACGCGGGAAGTCCATGTGCGCGTGACCGCTACCGGCTACCGCATCGGGGACGAAGTGCGCGTCTCCGAGCGGCAGACCAACAACCGCGTGGAGGTGGAAGTACGCGTGCCGCACCAGGTGGTGATCGGCTTCTCCAATCGCTCGGTGGCGATCGACGTGGCGCTGCCGCGCGAGAGCGACCTCGACATCCACACCGGCGACGGCCGGATCGAAGTGATGGATGTAAAAGGCGACGCTCGTCTGGCCACCAACGACGGCAGAATCCGCGTCTACCGCGCCGACGGTACGCTGAACGCCTCCACCGGCGACGGCTCCATCGAGGCCGACGGCCGCTTCGACGCGCTCGACGTCAGCACTCACGACGGCCACGTGAAGGTGAGCGCGCAGCCCGGCTCGAAGATCGGCGGCGGCTGGAGCGTGCGCACCAAGGACGGCCGAGTGGACGTTCTCCTGCCCGACAAACTCGCCGCTGATCTCGACGCCGAGACCCACGACGGGCACGTGACCGTAGACATTCCTGTGGAGATGGCGGGCCAGCTCGGACGCTCGCGCGTGCGCGGCAAGCTGAATGGCGGCGGACCCACGCTCCGCATCCGCACCGGCGACGGCTCCATCCACGTGGGGCGCAGCTAAGCGGGGTTTCCTGCGGGCTCGCCTCCTGTTATCCTCGCTGGTAGGAGGATCCATGCCCGGCTTCGATCCACGACAATTGCAGGAAATGGTGTCCGTGGCCAAGCGCCAGTACGAGGAGCTTCAGCGCAAGCTGCAGGAGACCACGGTGGAAGCCACTTCTGGCGGCGGCAGCGTCAGCGTCAAGATGAACGGCCAGAAGCAGGTGCTGGGCATCAAGATCGATCCCGAGGTGGTCAAAGCCGGCGACCTGGAGATGCTGCAGGACCTGGTGATGGCCGCGGTCAACGCCGCCGGCCACAAGGTGGATGAGGCCATGCAGTCGAGCCTCGGCGGGATGTTGGGCGGGATGGGGCTCGTGTGAATTTGTGATTTGAGATTTGTGATTTGCGAGTACGCGAACTCACGGCACCGCAGATTTACTAAATCACAAATCGGAAATCACAAATCAGAAATCTCATGCCTGACTTTGCCCTGCCCCTGGCTCGCCTGATCGACGAACTGAAGAAGCTGCCGGGCGTGGGCTCGAAGAGCGCGCAGCGGCTGGCGTTCCACATTCTGCGGGCCAGCGAAGATGACGCCGAAGGACTCGCGGCCGCCATCCGCGACGTCAAGGAAAACCTGCACTTGTGCTCGGTGTGCAACAACATCACCGACGTCGATCCCTGCCTCTATTGCTCGAGCCCCACCCGCAACCAGCGCTTGGTGTGCGTGGTCGAGGAGCCCACCAACATCACCGCCATTGAGAAGACGCACCACTTCAACGGCGTCTACCACGTGCTGCACGGCTCAATCTCGCCCCTGCACGGCGTCGGGCCGGAGCATTTACGCACCGCCAACCTGCTGCGCCGGATCAAGGCGTGCGAGGTAGACGAAGTTATCCTGGCCACCAATCCCACGGTCGAAGGCGAAGCCACCGCGACCTGGCTGGCAAGGGCGGTCAAGCCCTCAGGCGTCAAGGTGACGCGCATCGCCATGGGCCTGCCCGTGGGCAGCGACATCGAGTACGCCGACGAGGTCACCATGATGAAGGCGATGGAAGGCCGACGCGAAATGTAGTCATCGGGGCATCGGGGCATCGGGAGATTGAAAAGCAAGATCCCGCGCCCGCTAAACGCCTCAACTTCCCACTTTCCACAAACAGAGAAGCCGGATCGCCAGGAAGGTCCCAGCGATCCGGCAGCCTTGCGGCAATCCTACTTTGTCCCTCCTCGGCCGGATGCCGGCTGGTTGACGTCTTTCTCGGCCTGGTCGGCTTCGCTCTGCAGGCCTTGAACCTGGGCCTGCACGTCGCTATCAGGCTCGGCCGGAGGCACGTCGTTGGACGCGACAGTGCCGGTGTCGGGTGCGGCCGGCAGACCATTCTTGCCCTGGTTGTCGGCTAACTGCTTGAGCCCAGCGTCCATCTGCTCGCGGAAGTGGTTATGCATCTCCTGCAAATCGGCCACTTCCACGTTGCCGTTGGCGCCGGGGTCGCAGTCACCGTTCTTGCTGCTTTGCACGCTCACCCCCACCTTGCTGCCGTCAACCACGGTGTCGCCGGTGCGCAGCAGGATGTCCCCGGGGGTAACTCCGCATTCACCGCCGTCAGCCGTGGTGATGTCCAGGTTGCTGTCGACGATGAAAACCCGCTGCGTGGGATCGAGAGCCGGCGGCGCTTGATTGCTAGCTTCCGGTGGCGGAGGCGCGCCATTCGCTTGCCCGGCAGCTGCTTGCCGCTCCGCTGCCAACTGCTCTCTTACTTCCTGGGCGATGAGCGCCTTCGCTTCCGGGGAGAGCGGACGTTGTTGAGCGTCTGGGGGTCCGGTGGCGGCAGCCGCGTCCTGCTGGGCCTCGTAGGCCATCCTCAGGTTCTCGGCCAGGATGTAATCCGTCAGCCACAGATTGGCGCTGGCATACACCGGATACGGAGTGAAGTAGCCCCCGTAGAAGCCAAACCAGGGAGCACCGCCCCAACCCCAGGCGTAAACCACCGGGACGGCCCACGGGTTAAACGCCCATCCGTAAAAACCGGGCCGGTAGTAAAAGCCCGGCGCGTACCAGTAGTAGGGCCGGCCGCCCCAGTAGTACGCGCGGTAGGCGACCGCGTAGCGGCGTCCGCCCACCCAGTAGGACCGCACTCGGTACTCATGACCATGCCAGCCGCCACGATAGGCGTGCTCGACGTAGCCGCCATGCCGCCCCATGCTGACGGTGCGGACACCACCGCGCTCGCGCACCGCCATGCTTCCCCCGCGGGGCCCATGGTAGATCGTGGCTCCGTGCGCAGTCCGGATCGTACCCACCCTCCCACCCGGACGGTAGGAGACGGTGTGACCGCCGATGACCCGGTTCGGGGGCCGTGGCGCAACCGTATGCGCGGTCGTGGTGGTCGGTCGCGTTGTGGTCGTGGTCGGTCGCGTTGTGGTCGTGGTCGGTCGCGTCGTGGTCGTGGTGTAGCCGAGCGCCTCGAGCATC
>DATNJE010000052.1:0-2723 GCA_035604095.1 Terriglobales bacterium | reverse complement strand
CGCAGCAGAATCTCGCTGACGAACGACTGCGGCGCCTGGGTGACGATCATGGCCACGGCATGGGCCACATCGTCCGGGAGCAGCAGCTTCTTCAGGTCCTTGCCGCCGTGGTATCCCCATTCGCTCAGGGTCGAGCCCGGGCAGATGACCGACACGCGGATGTTCCGGCCGCGCAGCTCTTCCGCCACCGAGTAGCTCAACCCGTTCAAGCCCCACTTGGAGGCGGCATAGCAGGCGCCTTTGGGCAGGGCGTTTTTGCCCGCGAGCGACGAGATGTTGATGATGTGGCCGCCACCCGAACCCAGCATCAGCGGGACCAGTGAGCGGATCATGTAGTAAACCCCGCGCAGGTTGGTGCTCATCACCTCGTCCCAGACCTGGGGAGGATATTCGTGCAACGGTACGCGTGCCCCGCTCACGCCGGCGTTGTTTACCAGCACGTCCAGACGGCCGAAGGCGGACTCCACGTGCTTAGCCAGGGCCTCGACGCTCTCCAGACGGCTCACGTCGCACTCGGCGGCATCGCAGCGGCCACCGGCCTGGCGAATGGCGCTGGCGGTGGCCTCGAGTGGCGCGCGAGTGCGTCCGCAGAGCACCACCGTGGCCCCGAGCCCGGCCAGTCGCTGGGAGATGCCCGCGCCGATGCCGCGGCCGCCGCCCGTCACCACTGCCACCTGTCCCGCTAACACCTGAACTGTAAGTGCCATTTTGGAACTACCTCCGGTTGCCCCATGCCCTGGAGTCGCGGCCCGGCGTCTCTTCTCCGGCCCGCTTGCGGCAGGAATCTTGCAGTTCCGGGAGTCTAAGGAACATCCAGCCGCGCTGTTGCCGGCATCCAATCGGAGCACAGGAAGGTTACCACTGCGGCACTTAACTTGCCTTAGGCCAGCCGCATTCTTATAATCCGGCCCTCGCCGCTTTAGAGTTGGAAGTGTGTCATCCGGAGGAGGGGCGGCGTCCCGGATCGGACCCAGGCCTTGCCGATGTTCCAGGACGGACGCGGGCGCAACCTGCCGTGCGTGCCGGAGTGAGTTCCACCCGCAGTATTAGAAAGTGATTGCTGGCAATCTTCCAAGGAGCCTCGCATGAAGAAGTCGCTCGTCACGCTGGTGTTGGCGTTCGCCGCTCTGGCCGCGGCGCAACAATCCGCTGCTCCCGCGGCCCCGCCCGCCCAGTCCGCCCAGCCGGCGCAGCAGAAGAAAGAGATCAAGGACCCGGCCGAGTACAACTCCTACATCGCCGCGCTCCGCGAGGCTAATCCCCAAGCCCAGGCGCAGGCCTTCGAAAACTTCCTGCAGCAGTATCCCAACACCGTGGTCAAGGAAGACGCGCTCGAACAGTTGATGGCTGCCTATGAGAAGCTGGGCAACGCCGCCAAGTTCGCGGAGACTGCCGGCCGCGTCCTGCAGGTCGATCCCAACAATGTGCGCGCCCTGGCGCTGCTGGCCTATACCAGCCGCGCCTCCGCCGAGGCCGGCCAGGCGCCGCAGCAGAATGCCGCCGACGCCGCCAAGTATGGTCAGCGAGGATTGCTGGCCCTGGTCACCATGAGCAAGCCGGAGGGCATGTCGGACGCCGACTTCGAAAAATTCAAGGCGCAGGTGGCCATCATCTTCAATGGATCGGCGGGCTTCGGCGCTATGCAGAACAAGGATTTCGCCGGCGCCCAGAAGTATCTGCAGGCGGCGGTCGACCTGGAAATCAAACAGAATCCCAGCGACCCCAATGCGCTGCGCGACATTTATCCACTGGCGCTCGCGTATCTGGAAGCCAAGCCCATCAATCCCACCGGTCTATGGTGGATTGCCCGCGCCGCCGCCTTGAGCAACAACAACCCGCAGATCGTCAAGTACGGCCAGTTTAAATACACCAAGTACCACGGCTCGCCGGACGGCTGGGACCAGTTGCTGGCCCAGGCCAAGGCGAGCGCCGCGCCGCCGATGGGTTTTGCGGTTGCGCCCGCGCCCAGTCCGGCGGAGCAGGCGAAGCAGCTAGCGGATAGCAAAAATCCGAAGGAAATGACGTTCGACGAGCTGCAACTGATCTTCACCGACGGCTCCCCCGAGGTGCAGCAAAAAGTGTGGGCGCTGATCAAGGGAACCGAGATTCCGTTTGCCGCCAAGGTCATCAGCGCCACCCGCAACAAAATGGAGCTGGCGGCCACGGCCGATGACATCGAGAAAAACGTCGCCGATGTGACGTTGACCATGGTAGCCCCGCTGCCGCTCACCAAAGTACCAAAGGCCGGCGACGAAACCCAGGTGCTCGGCAAGCTGGACTCCTATACCAGCAGTCCTTTCATGATCAATATGATCGAGGGACAATTGATCGCCAAGCCCGCGGCCAAGAAGCCGTCCCCCAAGCGCTAGCGTTTTTCCGTTCAGAAAACAAGGCAGCCGTAAGGCTGCCTTGTTTTATTGGCGCGCATCGTGCAGAGACGCAGCACCATGCGTGACTCGGTACTTGGTACTCGCTACCGCGCCCCCGCCTTTTTCTCCAGGATCATGGGACGGGTGCCGCGCGGGGGGCGGCGGGCGTTGTCGCGTACCGCGCGCATATCCAGCTTGAGTTCGCCGATGGTACGGCTGAGGGTGTTGCGGTGCATGCCCAGCTCGCGCGCCGCCTTGCACTGGTTGCCGTGGTTCTCCTGGAGCACGGCCAGGATGAAGCGCTTCTTGAACTCGCGCACCGCTTCCGAATACAGGATGCCGCTCTTGTGCATC
>DATNJE010000051.1:0-2197 GCA_035604095.1 Terriglobales bacterium | reverse complement strand
GCGACGAGTTCCTTGCCGGTGCCGCTTTCGCCATGGATCAGAACCGTGCTGGCGGTGGAGGCGACGGTGCGCACGGTCGCCTTGAGCTTTTCGATCGCGGCGCTGGAGCCGATGATGTTGTCGAGCGAGTTGCGGGTGGCGGCGTCGCGGCGCAGGGCAAAGTTCTGGCGGCTGAGAACCAGCTTTTCCAGCGCGCGGTTCAGGGCCAGCTTGATTTCGTCGACCAGGCCGGGGTTCTTGCGGATGTAGTCGGACGCGCCGCCCGCCTTGACGGCTTCGACGGCAGCTTCGTAATCATCGACGGCTGTGATCAGGATGACGGCGGAGTCGGGCGAGACCTGGTGGGCATGGCGCAGCACTTCGATGCCGTCCACATTGGGCATCTTGATGTCGGTAATGATGACGTCGTAGAGCGCGCCGTCAATCTTGCTCTTGGCCGTCTGCCCCGATTGCACCGTTTCCACGCGATGGCCTTCACGGCGCAGGGAAATATCGAGCATTTCGCAGATGGAGCGCTCGTCGTCGCAGACCAGGATGTTAGCCATGCGCCCTCCCTGCCACAGCGGCCGCCGCGGGCTGCGCGGGAATCGCCGCAGGAGCTTCGGCGGAGACCGCCTGGGGCTGCGCTGCAGCGTCGTGCTCGGCATCGAACTGATGCAGCCTCAGGACGAACGTGGTTCCCTGCCCCGGCTTGGATCGCGCCCAGACCTTGCCTTCGTGCGCCTGCACGATCTGGTAGACGAGCGCGAGGCCCAGGCCGGTTCCACCTTCGAAATTCGACTGGAAGGGCTCGAAGATCTTTTCGATCTGCTGCGGCGTCATGCCGGTTCCGGTATCGGAGAACGCGATCTGCCAGTTGTCGCCCGCGGGCTCGATGGCGACGGTAAGCGTGCCGCCCTGCTTTCCTCCAGCAGTCATGGCGCGGACGGCGTTCTCGCAGATGTTCCAGAAGACCTGCTTAATCTTGTCGCCATCGGCAATCGCCGGAGCCTGCCGCACGGCAAAGCGGCGCTGGATCGTGATCCCGGTCTTCTCGGCGGCCATGCGGTGATCCATGAGGGTGAGCGTATCTTCGACGAGCTGCACCAGATCGACCCGGTCGAAGCGATATTGCTTGGTGCGGGAGTAGGCGAGAAAGTCAGTAATGATGCCGTTCAGCCGTTGCGATTCGCGGGTCACAATGTCGAGCAGGCGGCGATGCTCTCCGCTCAACTCGGGAACGGAGGAGAGCATGCTCACCGAGCCCGCAATGGAGGTGAGCGGATTGCGGATTTCGTGGGCGATGGCGGCAGCCAGGCGGCCAACCGCCGCCAGGCGGTCTTGAATGCGTACTTCGCGCTCCAGGCGGCGGATTTCGGTGAGGTCGTCGAAGACGTAGACGAATCCCAGCTCCGCGCGCTCGGGCACGGTCAGGGCCGCGACCCGCACCCGGAAGGTTTTACGGAACTTCGTGGGCGCATCGAAGCGCACTTCAGCATGCGTATGCTGCGAGTCGACCGAGGGCAGGGGATCGAGAAAAAGCTGATCGATCAGCGTTCCTGTCAGTTCGGCCGCGGGGCGCTCCAGCAGCCGCTGGGCGGCAGCGTTGACCAGCATGATGCGGCCATCCAGGCCGGTGGTGATGAGCCCGCTGCTGATGGAGTGAATAATGTTTTCGTGCAGCGCCTGCAGATTTTCGAGCGCGCCGCTCGCGTCCTTCAACTGCACGCCCACCTGACGCAACTTGGAGGTCAGCAGGCCCGCCAGATAGGCCACCGTCAGGAAGGCGAAGAGATTGACGAAGATAATCGCCTGCAGGGCCTTGAAGCTGGGATGCGTGGTGGTGTACGCCGGCACGAAGCCGTAATAGTTCAGCTCGAGCACCGTACCGTAGAGAATGAAGGCGAGAGCGGCCACCAGTTGCGCCCAGATGCGCGGCAGCAGCACGCTGGCCACGATAATGACCAGGGGGTAGAGGAAGTTGAGCGAGCTGTCCCAGCCGCCGGTTTCATGAATGACCAGGCTGACCAGGATGAGGTCGGTAACAACCTGCAGAACGGCCTGCAGGCGGTGTTCCTGCCAGAAGGAGAGCAGCAGAACGTAAAACAGGGAAATGCTGTACCAGAACAGGATGGTGCTGAGGAACAGGCGCATCGGCACCGGCGTGGGGCTGAACTCGGCGACGGCCAGCTCAATGGCTAGCAACAGGGTCAGGATG
>DATNJE010000050.1:0-3435 GCA_035604095.1 Terriglobales bacterium | reverse complement strand
GAGCACCTGGACTCCTCGGTGCCCCGCCCCGAGCTCGACACCAGTGTGAACGCCGGGTACACCGCCAGTGCGAATACGGCGGCGGCCTCACCCGCGGTCCACGACTACTACATTGTTGAAACCCAGGGAATGGTCTATCTGGCCGAGCGGATCCGGCTGAAGGCGTCCCCCGCCCCCAAGCTGGCCGTGACTCGCCCTGTCAAGTTTGCGGTCGACAAGAACAAGCTGTACCTGATGAACGAAAATGGCGACGAATACCAGACCAAGATCGTGAAGCAGGTGGAACGGGAGCGCGAGCGCTAGTAAGAGCGCCGTGCACGTCGCGACGTTAGGACGTTAGGTTAACCTGCCTTGCGTCGGCAGGAGTGCCGACGTAGCACGCAAAAGTGCGTGCTCCACATTTAAGGTTTTAAAGATGCGGCGTAGGCGGCTATGTCCACCATGTCTTCGGTGGTCAGCTTGGCTACGGCTTCCTTCATCAGCGGGCTCCAGGCGCCCTGGCGATTGCCGGTTTTGAAATCGTTCATCTGGCGCACCAGGTAGCTGGGCGAACGGCCCGCTAGGAACGGCACTTGCCCCAATCCCTTTAGCCCGTCGCCGTGGCAGATGGAGCAACGCAGGGTCTTGCCCGAGCCGCCTTTCGACACCAGTTCTTCGCCCTTCTTCACGCTACCCGGTGGCACGTAGGCCACGAATCCAATAGACGAGTCGCGCAGCTCAAAGCGCTCATGATCCTCGGGGGTTTCGACGATGCGCATGCCGATCGGCTCCTCGCCGCCTTCGGGAACCAGAATCCAGCCCTCGACCTTAGTCTTGGGAACCATCTTGGCCTCCACCACGCGGACCCACTGCTTGTACTTAAGCTTGGCAAAATACTCGCCGGCGCTCTTGGATTCCTCTTCGTTGGCCGCTTTCCCAATCAACAGCATGGTGGACGGAGGTCCCATCCTCGGCTCGGAACTCTTGCGCAGGCCGTTGCGATAGTCGGCCATCTGCTGCACGATGTAGGCGGCCGGCAGCCCAGCGAGGCTGGCGTTCTCCGTGCGGCCCTGCCCGTTGGGCAAGTGGCAGTATCCGCACGCGCGCACGTCGGGACGGCGGCCGTGGACCACGATCTCGGGCATGGTGGGATGATCTTCGGGAAACCAGTCCGGCGGATTAAACAGGTCGGTGGCCTGTTTCCGCGTGAACGACTTGCTGCTGCCGGGGAGTTTGTGCTCGCCGGTATCGGGCACGGCGGGCTGCGCGCCAGGCTGGGCGGGCGGGTTCACCGGATAAGCCCACGGGAGCGGCGCTGCTGCAGCGGCCGCGGGCGCAGAACCAGCTTGATTTTGGGCCAGAATCACGACCGGCACCACACACATGGCCGCCACGGCCACATTGACCGCGACTACACTTCGGAAACAGCGGGGCAATTTCATACGCGCTCCTCCTGAGCCTCTCGCATTGTATACGAAATGCCGGGAAGGTTAAAGGCGCGGCGTTGCTGTCGCGGCGCTGCCCGCGACCCGCCTGAAGCGAGAAGCGAGTGAAGCCCGAGGCAAGTAAAGATGGGCCTACTGCTGTTGCGGGGGCGCTGGAGGCGGAGGCGGTCCGCGCCGGGGCCCGCGGCCACCCGCTCCCGCGGGACCGGGTCCGCGCACGCCGGGAACACCTAACGTGCGGTTCAATTCGCCCTCGATGCGGGTTCTCTGGTCCGGAGTCAGCGTTGCATACACCTTGGCCAACGCCTTGGCTTGCGACGCGGTCCGCTGCTGATGCAATTGCGATAGCTCCGTGCTGATGGAATCGATCTGCGCCTCGTTGCCGGCCCGCACGGCCGTGGCGAGACGCGTGCGCGCGTCGCCTTCCTTCGGGGCCATGCCCTGCTGGACGACGCGGGCCTCCTCGATGGCGGTATGAACCTTGTTCTGCTGTTCGGCAGTCAGCCCCAACTGTTGGGTCAAGCGCCGCTCGGAAAGCGGTCCGCCCAGCCCGCCGGGTAGTCCGTCGAATCGACCGCGTGGTCCGCGAGCGGGAGGCGGTGGAGGCGGAGTCCCCGCGGAAGGCGCCGGGGGCGGCGGCTGCGCAGGCAGCATCCCGGCTAGAAAGATGGTGGCCAAAGGCAACAGGAAGCGATTCGTCATGCGGGCTCCTCTATGGGACGCGCACAGCGGACTTACTTCGGTGCGCTCCACTGATGCCTTTGACGAGGCAGAGCTGAAAGCGTTTACCCTTTGGCCCTAACAGCCGCCAAAACGTGGCGCGGCAGCAATCGATGGCGCGACGCCCTTAGCCGTGCTAGTGTAGTGTCCAACAAATAGCTGGACATTCAAACGGGACTGCTTCATACTCAAGCATGCCCCGCCCAACACGCTTACTGGCCGTGTCTGAGGATCAGCAGAAACAGATCGAGCAATGGTTGGCGGCGTTGGGAACGCCGCAACAGGGGGCCCTTCGCGGCCGCATCGTGATCGCCGCCGGCGACGGAAAGCCCGAGGTTGCCATCGCCGCCGAGATGAAGGTCAATCGGAAAACGGTTCGTCTCTGGTGCGAACGCTTTGTTGCGCGAGGACTGCCGGGCCTATGGGAGGTCGCGCCGGGCCGAGGCCGCAAGGCCACTTACAGCGCGGAAAAAATCCAGGCGGTGATCGACGCGACACTGCAGTCGAAACCGAAAGGGATGACCCATTGGAGCTGTCGGCTCATGGCGGCAAATCAGGGCTTGAGCAAATCGACGGTGAGCAACCTATGGCGGAGTCACAACATCAAGCCGCACCGCACCAAGACGTTCAAGCTGTCACGCGACCCGAAGTTTCTGCAGAAACTTACCGATGTCGTCGGTCTCTACTTGAATCCGCCAGATAAGGCGATCGTGCTCTGTGTCGACGAGAAGAGCCAAATTCAAGCACTCAACCGCACCCAGCCTGGCCTGCCGCTCAAGAAGGGCCGCTGCGGAACGATGACCCACGACTACAAACGAAACGGGACAACCACGCTATTCGCCGCACTGGACCTGCTTCAGGGCAGAGTGATCGGGGACTGTCATAGCTGGCACCGGCATCAGGAGTTCCTGAGATTTCTTCGACGCATCGACCGGGAGTTTTCAGGCAAGAGCCCGCTGCATCTGGTGATCGACAATGACGGCACTCACGGCACTGTCGAGGTCCAAGCCTGGCTCAAGAAGCATCCTCGCTTTGTCATGCACTACGTGCCCACCAGTTGCAGTTGGCTGAATCTCATTGAACGCTGGTTTGCCGAGTTGACCAACAAGCGCATCCGCCGAGATTCCTTTCTCAGTGTCGATGATCTTACGGCGGCCATTGAGGAGTTCCTCTCCGAGTGGAATCAAAGCCCGAGGCCGTTCGTCTGGACCGCCACCGTGGATTCCATCCTCGCCAAGCTCGCCCGCTGTCGTCAAACTCTTGAACGAATCCAGCCCGGCTGTACGGTTCC
>DATNJE010000049.1:0-4424 GCA_035604095.1 Terriglobales bacterium | reverse complement strand
GTCTGAATGCAGGCCATCCTTGCGCTGGAAGATGGACGCATCTTCCGCGGCAAAGGCTACGGTGCAAAAGGCGAATGCTACGGGGAAGTTGTTTTTAATACCTCCATCACCGGCTACCAGGAAATCTTCACCGACCCATCGTACTGCGGGCAGATCGTAGTCCTCACCAATCCGGAGATCGGCAACTACGGCACCAATCCTGACGACGCCGAGGCCACGCGCCCGTACATCGAGGGACTGGTGGTGCGCGAGTTCTCGCGGGTCAGCTCCAACTGGCGATCGCAGCAGGTGGCCGACGAGTACCTGGAACGCTACAAGATCCCCGTCATCTCCGATATCGACACACGCGCCCTGGTGCGCCACCTGCGCGACCGTGGCTGCCAGCGCGGCGTCATTTCCATGCTGGAGAGCGATCCCGAGAAGCTGATCGCCAAGGCGAGCGCCCTTCCCAAGATGGAAGGCACGGACCTCGCGAAAGTCGTCTCCACCACGCAGCGCTACCTGTGGCAGACCGGCGAGCGCTCCCACGAGCCGACCGAAGTCGTGGGCGTGAAGGACGAGCCGCCGCGCTTTCACGTGGTGGCCTACGATTTCGGCATCAAGCACAACATCCTGCGAAAGCTGACCTCGGAAGGCTGTGGCGTGACCGTCGTCCCCGCCGAGACCAGCGCCGAGGACGTGCTCGCGCTCCATCCCAACGGCGTCTTCCTCTCCAACGGCCCCGGCGATCCTGAGCCTGTGACATATGCGCAGGAGAACATTCGCCGCCTGATGGGACGCGTCCCCGTCTTCGGCATCTGCCTCGGCCACCAACTCATCGGGCTCGCGCTCGGCGGCAAGACCTACAAACTGAAGTTCGGACACCACGGCGGCAACCATCCGGTGAAGCAGTTGCGTACCGGCAAGGTCGAGATCACGGCGCACAATCACAATTTCGCGGTCGATCCCGATTCGCTGAATCTGCGCGACGTCGAGCTCACGCACATGGACCTGAACGACCAGACGCTGGAAGGCCTGCGCCATCGGTCATTGCCGCTGTTCAGCGTGCAGTACCACCCCGAAGCCTCGCCGGGGCCGCATGACTCGCATTACCTGTTCAAGGACTTTGTGAAGACGATGGGGGAGTGGAGAGGATGAGGGCGCGCCCCGTTGATTGTCATCCCGAGCGCAGCGAGGGATCTGCAGTTGAAACGAGAGCCGCAGTATTACGTGTACATCATGGCCAGCAGGTTGCTTAATCTCTACACAGGCATCACAAACAACCTCTGCCGCCGCGCGCTCGAGCACAAGCGCGGCGAAGTGGAAGGATTCACGAAGCGGTACCGCATTGACCGTTTGGTCTACTATGAGACGTTCAGGTACGTCGGCAACGCGATCCGTCGCGAGAAACAGATCAAGTCTTGGACTCGCGCTAAGCGGCTTGCGCTGATCAAGTCCACCAACCCGACCTGGCAAGACTTGGCAGAGGATTGGGGCAAGCCTGCCAAACTGCAGATCCCTCGCTTCGCTCGGGATGACAATCCTAAAGATAGTCGCAGCGCGCCTAAAGCCGCGCCCCTTCAAAGCACAGGTACCGACGACTAACTGATGCCACGCCGCACTGACATCTCGAAGATCCTGATCATCGGCTCCGGGCCCATCATCATCGGGCAATCGGCGGAGTTCGACTACTCCGGCACCCAGGCCTGCAAGGCGCTCAAGGCCGAAGGTTACGAAGTGGTGCTGGTCAACTCCAACCCGGCCACCATCATGACCGACCCGGAGACCGCCGACCGCACCTACATCGAGCCGCTCACCAAGGGCTATCTGACCGAGATCATCCGCACCGAGTCGGAGCTTTCCGACGGTCGCCGGTTTGCCCTGCTGCCCACGGTCGGGGGCCAGACCGCGCTCAACCTCTCGGTCGAGCTGGCTGACGCCGGGGTGCTCGACAAGTACGGCGTCGAGCTGATCGGCGCCAAGCTTGAAGCCATCAAGAAGGCGGAAGACCGCCTGCTTTTCAAGGACGCCGTCTCGCGCATCGGCCTCGAGTCCCCGAAATCGGCGCTGGTCAATAATCTCAAGGACGGCCTCGAGTTCTCCGGCAAGATCGGTTTCCCCGTCATCATTCGCCCGTCGTTCACTCTCGGCGGCACCGGCGGCGGCCTGGCTTACAACCGCGAGGAACTGCTCGACATCCTGGCCCGCGGCCTCGATCTCTCACCCGTGCACGAGGTGCTGATCGAAGAATCGGTGCTGGGGTGGAAGGAATTCGAGCTGGAGGTGATGCGCGACCTGGCCGACAACGTCATCATCATCTGCTCCATCGAGAATTTCGATCCCATGGGCGTGCACACCGGCGACTCCATCACCGTGGCCCCGGCGCAGACGCTCACCGACCGCGAGTACCAGGCCATGCGCGACGCCGCCATTCTTATCATCCGCGAGATCGGCGTCGAAACCGGCGGCAGCAACATCCAGTTTGGGATACATCCCACCACCGGGCGCATGGTGGTGATCGAGATGAACCCGCGCGTATCGCGCTCTTCGGCGCTGGCGTCGAAGGCCACGGGGTTCCCGATCGCCAAGATCGCCGCCCGCCTGGCCGTGGGCTACACCCTCGACGAGATTCCCAACGACATTACGCGTAAGACGCCCTCCTGCTTCGAGCCCACGCTCGATTACGTGGTGGTGAAGATCCCCAAGTGGCAGTTCGAGAAATTCCCCGGGGCGGACGAAACCCTGGGCCCGCAAATGAAGTCGCTGGGCGAAGTGATGGCCATCGGCCGCACCTTCAAGGAGGCCCTGTTCAAGGGCATACGGTCGCTCGAAACCGGCAAGCGCGTGGGCTCGGAGTCGATTGAGCCGCGCATTCTCACGCAGCGCCTGGTGACGCCGCATCCCGAGCGCCTCACCTATCTGCGCTATGCCCTGCGGCAGGGACACACGGTGAAAGAGTTGGCGCGCATGACCTCCATCGATCCCTGGTTCCTGCACCAGTTGAAGGAGGCGACGGATTTCCAGGCGGAGCTGGAAAAGCATCCCTTCGCGTCGGTGCCGCCGGAGCTGGTGCGCGAGGCCAAGCGCATGGGGTTCTCCGACGCGCGGCTGGCCGACATGTGGCGCCTCGGGACCGGTAAAGGCGCGGCGGAGAAGATCCGCCACTTCCGCAAGACCCACGGCATCACGCCGGTATACAAGCGAGTGGACACCTGCGCCGCCGAGTTCGAGAGCTACACGCCTTACCTCTACTCCACCTACGAATCCGAGGACGAAGCTGAGCCCACCGCGCGGAAGAAAGTCATCATCCTGGGTAGCGGCCCCAACCGTGTGGGGCAGGGAATCGAGTTCGACTACTGCTGCTGCCACGCCGCCTTCGCCCTGCGCGACGACGGCTACGAGACCGTCATGGTCAACTGCAATCCGGAGACGGTCTCCACCGACTACGACACCAGCGATCGCCTGTTCTTCGAGCCGCTGACTTTCGAGGACGTGCTGGCGGTTTATGAGCACGAAGCCGCTAGCGGCGCGCCCATCGGCGTGATCGTGCAGTTCGGCGGGCAGACCCCGCTCAATCTGGCGCTGCCGCTCAAGGCCGCGGGCGTGCCCATCATCGGCACGTCGCCCGAATCCATCGACCTGGCCGAGGACCGCAAGCGTTTCGGCAAGCTGCTCGACGAGCTCCAGATCCCGCAGCCTCCGGGCGCCATGGCCACCAGCATCGAGGAAGCGGTGGCGGGCGCGAACCGCGTCGGCTATCCCGTGCTGGTGCGCCCGTCCTACGTGCTGGGCGGACGCGCCATGCAGATCGCCTACGACGACGAGACCGTGATCCGCTACATGAAGGAAGCGGTCGAATACTCGCAGGAGCGCCCTGTGCTAATCGACCACTTCCTGGAAGCCGCCACCGAAGTGGACGTGGACGCGCTCTCCGACGGCGAAGACGTGGTCATCGGCGGGATCATGCAGCATATCGAGGAGGCCGGCATCCACTCCGGTGATTCCTCCTGCGTGCTGCCCGCGGTGGATATCCCCCAGCGCCACATGGCCACCATGCGCGACTACACCTTCCGCCTCGCCCGCGCGCTCAAGGTCATCGGGCTGATGAACACCCAATACGCCATCCACCGCGACAAGGTGTACGTG
Source organism: Terriglobales bacterium (assembly GCA_035604095.1). GTDB lineage: Bacteria > Acidobacteriota > Terriglobia > Terriglobales > Acidobacteriaceae > JAHFUA01. The sequence continues at coordinate 299 of DATNJE010000049.1, read as the reverse complement.
CTGGAGGTGAACCCGCGGGCTTCCCGCACCGTGCCCTACGTGTCGAAAGCTACCGGCGTGCCTCTGGCCAAGATCGCCGCCCGCTTGATGACCGGGCGCAAGCTGCGCGAGTTCCTGCCGGAATACATCGAGCGCGAGGCCGACCTGGCGACGGGAAGCTGCTATTGGGTCAAGTCGCCGGTCTTTCCCTGGTCGAAGTTCCCGGGCGTGGATACGGTGCTCGGTCCGGAGATGAAGTCCACCGGCGAAGTCATGGGCGTGGCCGATAATTTCGGGGAAGCCTTCGCCAAGGCGCAACT
>DATNJE010000048.1:0-5084 GCA_035604095.1 Terriglobales bacterium | reverse complement strand
CACGCCGTTTTCGGTGGGGCGAAAGGTCGACAAAGATCTGGTCATCGCCGACCCGCGCGTCTCGCGCGATCACGCCCAGATCATGCAGGAGGGGCTGGATTTCTTCCTGGTCGACCTGGGCAGCAAGCACGGCACGTTTGTCAACGGCGAGCGCATCCAGCGGCAAAAACTGGAGCGCGGCGACCGGCTGGAATTTGGGGCGCGCGATTCCGCCTATGTGCTGTTCAACCCCGCGCATGCCACCTCCAATACGGCGCGCGAATTTCTCAGCCAGATTTCCGGCATCCAGATCAAGCAGGAAGCGACCGATCTGGAAAAACTCACGCTGTTTCTGGAAGCGGCGCGCAAGCTGAACACGGCGGGCGTGCTCGACGAAATCCTGATGACCATGCTCGACGTCACGCTGCAGCTGACGAAAGCCGAGCGCGGCTATGTGTTTCTGAAAGACGACGAAGGAAAGCTGCGGCTGGCCGCCGGACGCAACGCCAAGAAAGAGCCGCTGCTCGACGACAAGACGATTTCGCACTCGATTCTGGAAGAGTCGATGCGGTCCAACTCCGAATTTCTGTTTACCGACACCAGCCAGTCGATGGATATGGCGGGACGGCAGAGCATTGTGGCCTACGATCTGCGGACCGTGGTTTGCATTCCGCTGCGCAAGATGCAAGTGACCACACGCGGTTCGCAGACTCCCGTTCCCGACGCTCCGGTCTCCGCGGAAGCGATGGGCGTGCTCTATGTGGACTCGCGCTTTGCCTCGCGCGATATCAAAGGCGTGGGGCAGGACATTCTGCATGTGATCGCGACGGAAGCTGCGTCGCTGATCGAGAACGCGCGGCTGGTGCAGGCGGAGGAAGAAGCGCGTCGCTATCAGCAGGAGCTGGGCATCGCCGCCAGCATTCAGCAGCGGCTGATGCAGGTGAAGATTCCCGACGTGCCCTTCGCCAAAATGCAGGGCAGAAATCTTCAGTGTAAGGAAATCGGGGGAGACTTCTACGACGCGGTGCTCACCAAAGACGGCCTGGTGGTGATCCTGGCGGACGTCAGCGGGAAAGGGGTTTCGGCGGCGCTGCTGGCCACGTCGCTGCAGGGAATGATCTATTCGCACCTGACTTCAGGCATGTCGCTGGTGGACGTGGTGACCGCTGTCAATCGCTTCTTCACCGAGAAGATGATGGGCGAAAAATACGCCACCCTGCTGCTGGCGCGGTTGCGGCGCGACGGTGAGCTGGAATACGTGAACTGCGGGCACGTGCCTCCGCTGCTGGTGTGCGGCTGTGAAGTCATGCGTCCTCCGCACGGCAACGTGCCGGTGGGGCTGCTCCCGGATGCGACCTTCGAGACCGCAACTTGCCAGATGAAATCGGGTGACCGCTTCATTCTGGTGACCGACGGTGTGACTGAAGCGGAGAACTCCATGGGAGAATTCTTCGATGACGCGCGGCTGGAGGCCGCCGCGGCCAAGTCTCCGACGTGGGAAGGCATTTTGGCGGCGGTATCGGAATTCTGCGCGGGCAATCCGCTCAGCGATGACTGCACGGTCGTCGAACTGCGCTATACCAGCGCGGACGCGTAGCCAGCGTAGTTCTCTCGTCTGGCAGCCGGTTTTTTTAGCGGAGAATCTGGAGCCACCAGGCGGCGCTTCCCAGACCAAGAATAGCGAGCGCCAGTGCGCCGAGAACGATGGCGAACGTCCGCCGGCGGGGCGGATTCCGGCGATCGAGGGCGGCCCGGTATTTCGTGATCCAGGCGTCCGGGACCGGTTGCAAATAGGACTGGATGACGGCGCGCAGGCGGCGCTGTGCGGATTCTTCGAGGGATACGAAGCGGAAGGGCTGCTGGGTCATGGAAATGGCGCTGAGCATCTCGGCCGCGCCCAGCACCGGACCGGCGGGGGTCACGAACAGCAACTCGATCCGGGAGCCGCGATTGAGCGTGCTGGAAATGCTGAGCAGGCCGCCGGTAAGGGAAATGGTGTTCAAGATGGCTCGGGAGCCGCTGCCGTCGGGCATGCGCAGCACGGCCGGAGTGATATCGGCAAGCTGCACCCGGGGGCAGCGCCAGGCCGGATGCGATTGAGCGACGTAGTTCATGGGCCAGGCCGAGTATGACCCGGATCGGGGCAGCGGCAGAAGATTACAAAGGGAGCAGCACCTTGATTCTGGCGGGCGGATGGCCGCCGTCAGCCGCTGGTTTTCGGGAAGGGCAATCCTCGGGCGAAGTTCTTCAAATTCTTGCGAGAGTTCCCACGCTCACTTCGCCTGGACCGTGACCGTGTAGTCGGTGCCCTCCCAGCGCTGTTCCTCCAGCCAGTAGAAAGTGAAGACGACCTGGCCTCCGAGGGGAAGCGAGGCGGTGGGAAGGTTGAGGGTATAGAGGCCAAGACCGGTGTCGTGGGTTTTGGTGTCGGTGGCGGTTTTCCAGCCGTCGACGCTCCAGTGCACCAGCGCCGGCGAAAGCAGATTGATGCGCAGAGTCTGCTGGTAAGGAACGGTGCGGGGCTTATTGTTCACCCTCCAGCCGTAGTGCTGGCGTCCATGTTTCTCCACCAGGTAGCGCTGCACGGTCTGCGGCGGCTGATCGAAGATCTTGCCATCGCGGATGGAGCGGCGCAGCTTGATGTATTCGGAATGCGCCCAGACCAGGGGGCAGGCCGAGCCGGAGGGCTTGCCGCGAAACAGCTCGAGCGCGGGAATGTCGGCGGCATCCCAGACCTGCTCGGGCAGCAGGCGGCTGTGGCCGGTGGTGGAATTCTCCATGACGGTGAGCAAGGCTTCGGCTTCGTCGCGGTGACCGCCGGCCATCGCGTAGTGGGCGCGCTCGCCCGCCAGCAAAGGCCAGGCGCGGCCGATGCCCGTGCCGTCGAACGCGGAACCGTCTTTGTGCTCGCCATAGCCGTCGCCGTTGTAGCGATACCAACACGGGCCCTGCGGCAGCTCGACGGCGAGCAACGCATCGATGGCGCGCAAGGTGTTCAGGATGCGGCGGTCGTCGGGAGCGCGCAGGCCGAAGCGCACCAGAGCCAGCGCGTCGGGGCTGATGATGTGATAGGCGCGCTCGCGATCCTGGCCGGGCGGCCGGTTCTTGATGGGCACGAAGCCCTGAGTGGGGGAGGCCGCGCCGTCGCTGTCGGGCGGGGCGATGCGCACGTAGTAGCCTTCAATGCCCAGTTGCTGCGCCAGGTCGCTGCCGGTGGCGTAGGTCCAGCGATCGATGTTGTCGTTCCAGGCGTCGGCGGTGTCGCGCATGGTTTGCGCCTGCTCGCTGTGGCCGGTAAGGTCGGCAATGTCGGCGGCGGCCAGCAGGCCGGAAATTTCCGCGGCCAGCGTGAAGGGCGAATATCCGCCATCTTCCTCCCAGCGGTCCTGCATGGTGACGGGGCCATTGCGCACCAGGAAACTGGCCGCTTTGTGCACCATGGGCCACCAGCGGTCGAGCTTGCCCAGGGCGTCGGGAGCCTCGCGGCGCAGGAGATCGAGCAGCAGGATGGGAAAGGCGGTTTCGTCCATCTGCACGCCGCTCCAGTAAGGACGGCCATCGAGCCAGAGGTTCTGCGCCCAGTTGCCGACGGCTTCCTGGGTAGCTTCGAGATAGCGAAGGACACGCACCGCGTCGGTAGTGGCCCCGGCAGCCAGCAAGGCGCCCGCGGTTTCGACCAGATCGCGCGGCCAGACCAGGTGGTAGCCGCCGAGATCTTCGTCGCCTTTGTTGAAGCCCCAGGGAATCGAGAGGCTGGCGATGATGCCGCCCAGAAAATCCTTCGACTCATGGGTGCGCAGCACCGCGGTCGAGGTGCGGTAGAGATCGTACTGGCGCGGCGGCTGGTCGAGCGTCAGCAGCTTGCTCTGCCAGTCGCTCCACTGCTTGACGAAGTGCTCGCGAATCTCGCTGTAGTCTTCGAGCAAGGTGGAGCGGGTCTGCTGTCCGGCCTCGGTCCAGATGGAGCCGAAGCCGAGGGCGAGCACGAATTCGCCGTCGCAGGCCGCGAGATCGATCTCGCCGGTGAAAGCGATGTTGCCGTTCTCGGCGCGGTCGTACTCCCACTGCATCTCGAAGTGCTGGCTGAGATCCTGCCAGCCGTCGGAAGCGCCGACGAATCCGACCGACAGCTTTTTCCAGGGCGCGGAGGAGGCTATCGATAAGCTGGCGCCGCTGTGTTCGGCAAAAAACATGGGAACGCCCTTGTAGTCGCCGATCCAGCCCGTGTTGCCTGCGCCACAATTGGCCAGATGCGGCGACAGCAGCGCGTAGAGGTGATAGTCGGAGAGCGCTCCCTGCAGGGGCTGGAACCGGACCTTCTGGAGGACGACGTTGCGGTAAGGATCGGTCAGGACTTCTTTATGAATGCGGTAGCGGCCGCTGATGCAGGTGTTGGTCAATTCCAGAGCGGGGATGCCGGGTTCGAAGGGAACATTTTCAAAGGTGCAATGGCGTTTCTCCTCGGAAAAGAAGTCGCGGCCATCGGTGACGATGAATCCCATGTCGCGGGTGCAGGCCTGATCGACGCGGGGGAAATAGACTTCGTTGAGAATGCCGTGGCTCACCGTGAACCATACTTTGCTGTGCTGGTTGAGCGCCGTACCGGCGCCGGTCTTGGCGCTCGAGGTCCAGCGCGGCGAAATGCCGGGCCAGCCGGGAGCGTAACGCGGGAGAGAGTCGGTCATAAGTGGGTTCTTCCTTTGCCGGCGCAGCTTTGCCGGCGCACAACCTGCGGGCAGAATTTACAAACGTTTGACAACACCTGACGGCGCTCGGATGGCGGATTGCATCAGAATAGAAAGCGGTACTGCTCCGGAAGATCCTTGCAACCGAGGCCGATCAACGATAATAGACCGGCAGAACGGCACGATGACGCAATTCACCAAAACATCAGATGCACGGCGGTGGAGCTTGGTAACAATCCTGAGCGTGCTTTGCGTTTTGTCTGGCGTTTTGTGTGTGCAGGCGAGAGCGGAAGATTCCCCCCACCCGACCTCCGTGTCGCCGCTCGATCAGGGATTCTCCGGGCTCTATAACCTGGATTTCGCGGGGGCGCAGAAGGATTTTTCGGTGTGGCAGAGCGAGCATCCCGACGATCCGGTCGG
>DATNJE010000047.1:0-8646 GCA_035604095.1 Terriglobales bacterium | reverse complement strand
TGAAGTGTCGCTGCCCGTCCGCATCGTGGCCGTGGCCGATTCCATCGACGCCATGACCAGCGAGCGCGCGTACCGGCACTCGCTCTCCGTAGGCGAAGCTCTGAGCGAACTGGTGCGTCTGACGCCGCAGAAGTACGATCCCAGCGTGGTGCAGGCCCTGCTGATCCAGGTGCGGCGCGACGCCGTGGGACGCAACCAGACCACCTTTCTCGACGGCAACCTGGTGTGCAACATCGCCGCTCCTGACGTGGACCACCTCGCCGCCACCGTCCACCACAAGGCCACCAGCGGACGGTTTCTGCTGACGTAGCAATCAAGCCCTCATACCAACTGTCATCTTGAGCGACCGAGGGCTCGCGCGCGCTTTCTCAAGCGCGGGAAACGGTCGCGAAGGATCTGGGTTTTCGCCTTCTCCGACCCCGCGCCTTTGCAGCAACTTTTCTCCCCTGCCGTGTTGGAATAGATATAAGGTCATCATGCCTGCCGGGTGGGAACCTGCCATGCGACGAAAACATCTTGCGCTGCTGTTAATCTTCGCCCTGGGCCTCTCGGCCTCTGTTCTGGTCAGTGCCAGGAAGAAACCTGCGTCGCACGCGATGGACGAACAAAAACGGGCGCTGCACGCCCTGAACCGTTTGACCTTCGGTCCGCGGCCGGGTGAGGTGGAGCGCGTCGCGGCCATGGGCGTGGACCAGTGGATTGATCAGCAATTGCATCCCGAGAGGATCGACGACCATGTCGTTGAGGCGCGTCTGGCGGGCTTTACCACCCTGCGCATGGATACCAGGGAGATGATCGAGAAGTTCCCTCCGCCCCAGGTGGTGAAAGAGGTGGCGGAAGGCAAGAAGAGCATGCCGCGCGATCCCCAGGAGCGCGCCATCTACGAATCGCAGGTGGATGCGTATCGCGATCGGCAGGAACAGAAACAAGCCAAGGGCGACCAGGATCCCAACAATCCCAGCGCCGATATGAATGCCGACCAGAAGGCGGCGCAGCGCGAAGCCCGCCTGCAAGCCGACGCCAAGACGCAGGAACTCCTCGACCTGCCGCCGGACGAACGCTTCCAGCAGATCCTGAAGATGCCGCCGGAAGAGCGCCGCATGCTGGCGCGCGACATGAAGCAGGACAGCCGCGAGCGCGTCATGCAGGAATTCACGCCGGAGCAGCGCGAAACCGTCATGGCCATGGTAAATCCGCAGCAGGTGATCACCACTGAGCTGCAACAGGCCAAGGTGGTGCGCGCCGTCTACAGCGAGCGCCAGCTCGACGAAGTCATGACCGACTTCTGGTTCAACCACTTCAACGTCTTCCTGGGCAAAGGGCCCGACCGCTACCTGCCGACCGGTTACGAGCGCGACGTGATCCGTCCGCACGCCTTAGGCAAGTTCAAGGACTTGCTCGAAGCCACCGCCAAGAGCCCGGCCATGCTGTTTTATCTCGACAACTGGCTGAGCGTGGGACCGCACTCCGAGATGGCGCAGGGCATGCCGCAGCGCGCCGGCAACTATCGTCGCGGGCCGTTCGGTATCCCCGTGTACCGGCCGCCGAATCCCAATGCGCAGCAGAAGAAGAACAAGCGCGAGGGACTGAACGAGAACTATGCCCGCGAGCTGATGGAGTTGCACACGCTCAGCGTCAACGGCGGGTACAGCCAGAAGGACGTCACCGAAGTCGCCAAGGTCTTCACCGGCTGGACCCTCAAGCAGCCGCGCCAGGGAGGCGGTTTCGAGTTCAACCCCCGCACCCACGAGCCGGGCCCGAAGTATGTGCTGGGCAAGGTGATCAAGGAGCACGGCGAGAGGGAAGGCGACCAGGTGCTCGAGATGCTGGCCAAGAGCCCGCAGACGGCGCACTTCATCAGCTTGAAGCTGGCTGAGCGCTTCATTTCCGACGAGCCGCCGCCGGCGCTGGTCGACCGCATGGCCGAAACCTTCCGCAAGAAAGACGGTGACATCCGCGAAGTGCTGCGCACGCTCTTCCAGTCGCCCGAGTTCTGGTCACCCGAGGCTTATCGCGCCAAGGTGAAGACGCCGCTGGAATTCGTGGTCTCGGCGGTACGCGCTTCCGGCGTGGACGTTGAGAACCCCATGCCGCTGGTGCAGAACCTGAACCGCATGGGTATGCCGCTTTATGGTGCACAGCCGCCCACTGGGTACTCCATGAAAGCGGAAACCTGGGTGAACTCGGCGGCGCTGCTGAGCCGCATGAACTTCGCGCTGGCGCTGGGAGCCGGGCGGATGCGGGGATTGAACTTCGATGCCGCTCGCATCCTGCAGAACGGGCAAGCGCCGCCGGATCGGACAGGCGCGCTGGCAGCGCTGGAGGCGTCATTGCTCGCTGGCGATGTGTCGAAGAACACGCACGACACCATCCTGCAGCAGATGAATGATCCCCAGGTCACCGGCGTGCGGCTCGATGATTCCACCCGGCCGCCCAACGTGGGCGTGCTCGCCGGCCTGCTGATGGGCTCGCCGGAGTTTCAAAGAAGATAGTGGGAAGTTGAAAGTGGTAAGTGGAAAGTGCAATGGTTCAAGCCAAGCGCTAAGAGCCAAAAGCCAAGAGCTAGTGGCTAGGAGTTAGTAGCCAGGAGCTGTCATCCATGTCCATCACCCGCAGAATTTTTCTGAAGAACGGTGCGCTGGCGCTGGTGGCGACCACCGCCATCCCCAGCTTCCTCACGCGTACGGTTTGGGGCGTCGACGGCACGAGCCGCAAGCGCCTGGTGGTGCTATTCCAGCGTGGCGCCGCTGACGGGCTGAACATCGTGGTGCCGCACGGGGAGTCGGCGTATTACCAGATGCGGCCGTCGATCGCCATCCCGCGCCCGAACCGCGGGCAAGAATCCTCGATCGACCTGGACGGTTTCTTCGGGCTGCATCCATCGATGGCATCGTTCAAGCCGCTATGGGACGAGAAGCGCCTGGCCATCGTGCACGCCGCCGGCTCGCCCGACAACACCCGCTCGCACTTCGACGCGCAGGACTACATGGAATCCGGCACGCCGGGCGTGAAGTCCACCGACGATGGCTGGCTCAACCGCGCGGTGCGCCAGCCCGAGCCGGGTGCGAGTCCCTTCCGCGCCATCGCCATGGGCGGCACGCTGCCGCGCGCTCTGGCGGGCACGGCGCCGGCAGTAGCCATCGGCAACATCAATGAATTCGGCGTGGGCGGACGCGGTCCCGCCGCCGCTCCGCTGACCAATACTTTCGAAGCTATGTATTCGCAGTCGGTGGACACGGTGCTGCACGGCACCGGCCAGGAGACCTTCGAGGCGGTGAAGATGCTGAAGGCCGCCGACCCAGCGCGCTATACCCCGGCGCGCGGCGCCAATTATCCGCGCGGACGCTTCGGTGACAGCCTGCGGCAACTGGCGCAGCTCATCAAGGCCAACCTCGGCGTGGAAGTCGCGTTCGCTGACATCGGCGGCTGGGACCACCACGTGAACGAAGGCGCCGTGCAGGGCCAGCTTGCCAACGTGCTGCGCGACTTCTCGCAGTCCATCGCCGCCTTCTGGACCGACCTCGGCGATCTCGGCGAGGACACCGTGCTGGTCACCATGTCGGAATTCGGCCGCACCGCGCGCGAGAACGGCAACCGCGGCACCGACCACGGCCACGCCAACGTGATGTTCGTTGTCGGTGGACCGGTGCGCGGCGGGCGAGTCTACGGACAATGGCCGGGGCTCGACCAGTCCCAACTCAACGAAGGCCGCGATCTGGCGCTGACCACCGACTTCCGCCGCGTGCTCGGCGAGGGCGTCCAGCGCCACCTCGGCAACAAGGACCTGGCCACCATCTTCCCCGGATTCGAGAACGATCCTCGGCGCTTCCTGCGGCTGCTGGGCTGATCGGGTACGTAGAGAGACGCAGCATGCTGCGTCTCTACAATCAATCTTTATATTGTCATCCTGAGCGAGGGAGGGCTCCCGCCTGGTTTTTTCAAGGCGGGAGACCCGAGCGAAGGATCTTGGTTTTTTTCTGCGCTGCCGACAGCGTATCCTTACCTCCGCCCAGGAGGCACTCCGATGAGAACACTACTGCTGACGGCGCTGATGGCCCTGGCGCCCGTGGGGGTTGCGATGGCTCAAGACCGCATGCCGGAGATCCCGGCCGACAAGATGACCGAAGCTCAGAAAAAAGCGGCAGCAGAATTCGCCGCCGGCCGCCGCACCCGCGTCTTCGGTCCGTTCGTTCCGCTGCTGCGCAGCCCGGAAGCGATGTTGCGCACGATGGCCATGGGCGATTACCTGCGCTTCAAGAACGTGCTGCCGGCCAAGCTCAGCGAGTTCGTCATCCTGATAACCGCGCGGCAGTGGACGCAGCAGTACGAGTGGGACTATCACTATCCCATCGCCCTCAAGGCCGGCTTGAGTGCGGAGATCGCCAAAGCCCTGGCCGACGGCCGCCGCCCGCAGAACATGCCCGCCGACGAGGAACTGGTGTACGACTTCCTCACGGAATTGCACGACACGAAAAGTGTGAGCGACGCGACCTACGCCCGCGCGGTGGCCCGCTTCGGCGAGCAGGGCGTCATCGACATGATCGGCGTCAACGGCTACTACACCTTTCTGGCCATGGTGATGAACACGGCGCGCACCGCCCTGCCGCCGGACCACAAGCCGGCGCTCCCCGAGTTCCCGCGCTGAGCGTGCTGCCGAAACCACCTCACGAACGAAACGGGCTAACCCTGCATTCGTGAAACTCTCGCGGCAGGGCTAACATCTCGCCTGCATCCCTGCACCGGACAGCCCACTCCAGCAGGCTGCGGTACTGGTCGAACCTGACAATGTTTCCCAGCCACTCCGCGCCGGATGAGGTCGTAATCACAACCACGTTCGGTACGTCGCACGGTCCGACGCAACCACTGATGGTTAACTGAACTCGCTTCAGCAATCCCCGTTTCCGCCACTCCGTCTTAAGCCATTCCACAGGGACTTCTGGCAACCCGCGTTCAGTATTGCCGCAACAGCATCCCCGGCAGATCGTAACCTGTCCGATCACCAGGCGTTTCGTTTTGAGCGGGCAATCCTGGTGCGCGTTCACAGTCGTTGACCAATTTTCCAATAATCCACCAGAAGCGCCTCGATCCAACAAACCATTGAGTCGATCAAATACGTCTTGTAACCGCTCAGAGGAGACCAACGGTGCCGCCACCGAGATTCACCATACTGTGGTGGGTATGCAGCCCGCAAAAAACCAGCGGGCCGGGACTCAAACGATGCCCCGGCTACTTAATGTACCGACGCAGGACCTCGACCACCTGCTCCGCTGCCTGGGCCTCCGAGGAATTGGCCTTCGCATTGGGGCTCAGCACGTGACACTTGATCTCGCCTTCAATGATCTCCGCCATTAAGCTGTTGATTCCTCCTCGACAGGCGGCCACTTGCTGAAGGACGGATGCGCAATCCTGATCTTGCTGGATAGCCTCCTTGATGCCATCGAGTTGTCCCTGAACGCGATTGATACGCGTAATAAGCTCTTTCTTGGCGGCGGTAATGTGACTCAATTGATGTGACCCTCCGGTACACCCTTGGGAGTTTCTTGTTCCCAGTCGGGAACGGAAGAAAAAATAAACTATACTCTTGACAGTATATGGCAGTCCTGTTTACCCTGTCCAGGTTGCATCGATCCTCGGTAAGCGAGGCTCCCGCGTAACACACAGGCCACTGCCCAACGGCTTCGAAAGAAGCTGGCAGTAAGGGTACAGCAGGAACTCCCGGGCTAAGGGTTTTCCTAATGTGGCTGAGGTTTAGGCCTCTAACGGTGCGCGGTGCTGAAGCTTGAACCAGTGGGGAAAAGAAGGGCGACTCCTGCGGCTCCGTCCATGCGGCGAGCCGTAACGAATCTTCCATTGATTCCTTTCTGCTGGGAGACGGCTTTTGTCTCCCGTTCCAGCCTCACCCGCCCACCAGCAAAACTTATGACAGAAATCAAGCAGTTGGACGACAAGCCTCCGAGTACCGGCGGCAATCTGTCGTAGAAGGCCAGACGTGACCCGATAGCTCTCCTCAGCTATCGCCTCACCTCTGCTCTTCTACGGAACGAACAACCGAAGATGCAGAGGGTCCGAGGCGGCTTAGCTTCAAGGCTCCAACCTCGAACGCCCTCCCGCTCATAACACCAGAGTGCTGTGCTTGCGGCTCCTGCGGTGCGCCTGCGCCAGCCCGAAGCCAGGCGCGCGCGTGCGGCGGATGCCTGCACTCACGGGAGGTGGACCATGCCGGAAAAAGTGGTTGCAATTTCCACGGCAGGCATTCCTGCCAAATCGCCAGTGGTACGCGGCCGCGTGGTTCGCAGGAAATGGGCCTATCACCTACTCACTTTCCTGATGGTCTTCGGGCCGGGGCTGATCGTGATGGAAGCCGACAACGACGCCGGCGCCGTGTCTACCTATGTTCAGGCAGGGGCGCAATACGGTACCAGGCTGCTGTGGCTGCTGCTGTTGCTGTTGCCGGTCACCTATTTCATGCAGGAGATGGTGGTTCGGCTCGGCATTGCGACCGGCGAAGGCCATGCCGCCATGATCTACAAGCGTTTCGGCAAGTGGTGGGGGCTGTTCTCGCTCATCGATTTGGAACTGGTCAACTTCCTCACCCTGGTCACCGAGTTTGCCGCGATTGCCTTGGCGCTGAGCCATCTGGGGATTTCGCCGAACCTCGGCGTTCCCGTCGCGGCGGCGGGGCTTATTGTTGTTGTCCTGACCGGTAGCTATCTGCGCTGGGAGAGAACCGTGGTGTTCCTGTGCCTGCTGGACCTGGCCTGGCTGTTCATTGCGCTGCGGGTGCGGCCATCGTTCAGCGAGATCGCCCACAACACCCTGCTGCCCGGAATTCCGCAAGGTGGCGTGACTGCGAGTCTGGTGTTTTTGGTGGTCGCAATCGTAGGTACGACCATTGCTCCCTGGCAGTTGTTCTTCCAGCAGAGCTGCATCGCGGACAAACGGCTGCGCTTTGCGGATCTGAAGTGGGCGCGGTTGGACACGCTGGCCGGTGCGGTGTTCACCATCGTGGTCGCCGCCTGCATGATGATCGCCGGCAATGCCGCAAAGATGCACGGCGTCCACTTCGACGATCCGGCGCAGATGGCCAATGCGTTACACCTGATCACCGGCGAAGGCATCCGGTTGGGGATTCTGTTGCTGATGATCAACGCGGCCGTGCTCGGCACGACGGCCATTTCGCTGTCGAGTGCTTGGGCTTACGGAGAAGTGAAAGGCTGGCCGCACAGCCTGCAGATGCCGGTCAGGAAGGCGCCGGGATTCTACGCCACCTATATCGCCGGCGTCGGCCTGGCTGCGGCCATCGTGTTGATTCCGCGCGCGCCGCTGCAATTGATCATCCTGGGCGTGCAGGTGCTGGCTGGGATCATGCTGCCCGCGGCGATTATCTTCCTCCAACTGCTGCTCAACGACCAAGAACTGCTCGGCGAGCACTACGCAAACAAGCGCTGGAATAACCGGGTGAACTGGACCATCATCATCGTCCTCTTCATCCTTTCGCTGATCCTGGCGGCCCAGGTGGTCGCCCCAAATCTGTTCCCTGCGTCGTAGGGACAACTAATTAGGAGGTGCAACATGCATTTCTTGCCCGCAATGATGAACGTGGACAGGAATGAGGTGCCGGAGAATCACTATGTGGTGGTCCATCCGCTCTACGATCTGCCCGAGGAGAAGGTCGATGCTTCCAAGCTGGGGCGGATCAAGATGACACGGAGCGTCAAGCTCTCGCTGCTGGCGCTGCGCGCTTATCTTGCCGTGATGACCCTGCTGGTGGTCTATCACGTGATCGATCTGGCGGGAGTCCTCGGGCGGTCTTCGCACTGAGCCGCCGCACGGTCAGAATGGAACCAATATTGGCCGATTTCTGGGGAAAACAAATCCGAGAAAGGAGGGAAATGACAATGTGCTGCACAACTTTGATCGCTCAGGAAGCAACGATGGCGACGACGGATCTCACGCGTGCTGTCCGCTGGGAAGTATGCTGGCCGCAACAGGAAGAGCCGCGGGCAGGACAGACGCCCCTACGCATGAGCTGGGTCGTGGCCACCGACAGCTACGGCAGGCGGCAGCTCCGGATGCAATGGGAGCCGGCCGCGGAAAAATAACGTCTGTGGACCGGGGGCTGTAACGCTCCTTTAACTAACCAAGAGCATACTGGTGGATTGGACTGTGGGTAAACGAGACCGCAAATCGATGGGTTGGATGGCAAGGACGGTGCTGGCCGCATGGTGGCTGGCGCGATCCAGCGGTGGTGGGTGGCCGCGCATCCGATCGGCACGCTCACCTCCGACGGCGCGGTGATCGGGTTGATGGCGCTCAGGCTGCTCCACCACGGGCAGCTCACCGCGTACATGTGGGGTCAGTCCTACGGCGGCGGCCTGGAGGCGGTGCTCACCGCGGCCGTGTTCGTGGTGGCGGGGGCCGGTACCGGCCAGTTGCTCGCGGCCACCGCGTTGTCCAGCGCGCTGTGCGCGCTGGCGCTGTGGCGGGCCGGCCGGCGAATCGTCGGGGAACCCGCGGCGCAGATAGGCGCGCTCGCGTTCTGGGTCTGGCCCGCGTCGTTTCTGTGGCGCTGCCTTAAGCCTGGCGGGACGTACATGGTCGGGCTCGCGATCGCCTTGTGCGCGGTCGGAGCGCTGGCCAGGATCC